>NZ_JBJQJO010000016.1:0-117913 GCF_046487395.1 Escherichia sp. WS1450 | reverse complement strand
ATTCCCGCACCATCCGTAGGCCGGATAAGGCGTTTACGCCGCATCCGGCAACGGTGCCGACTGCCTGATGCGACGCTTGCGCGTCTTATCAGGCCTACAAATTCCCGCACCATCCGTAGGCCGGATAAGGCGTTTACGCCGCATCCGGCAACGGTGCCGACTGCCTGATGCGACGCTTGCGCGTCTTATCAGGCCTACAAATTCCCGCACCCTCCGTAGGCCGGATAAGGCGTTTACGCCGCATCCGGCAACAATGCCGACTGCCTGATGCGACGCTTGCGCGTCTTATCAGGCCTACAAATTCCCGCACCCTCCGTAGGCCGGATAAGGCGCTCGCGCCGCATCCGGCAACGATGCCGACTGCCTGATGCGACGCTGACCGCGTCTTATCAGGCTTCCCTCTCATCTGTATAAATTTCGAACTACACTTAACTGGCTTCTCTTAACTGAGGTCACCATCATGCCGTTAAGTCCCTACCTCTCTTTTGCCGGTAACTGTGCCGACGCAATTGCTTATTATCAACGTACGTTGGGCGCTGAACTGATCTATAAAATCAGCTTCGGCGAAATGCCAAAATCAGCGCAGGACAGCGCCGAGAACTGCCCTTCCGGAATGCAATTTCCCGATACCGCCATCGCCCACGCCAATGTGCGCATTGCCGGAAGCGATATCATGATGAGCGATGCTATACCGTCAGGAAAAGCCAGCTACTCCGGCTTTACGTTAGTGCTCGATTCGCAACAGGTCGAAGAAGGGAAACGCTGGTTTGACAATCTTGCCGCCAACGGAAAAATCGAAATGGCCTGGCAGGAAACTTTCTGGGCGCATGGCTTCGGCAAAGTCACCGATAAATTTGGCGTACCGTGGATGATTAATGTCGTCAAACAACAACCAACGCAATAATCCGCCGGGAGGCCCGCCCTCCCGCACTGTCATCGAATTCCCGTTAACTCTTCATCTGTTAGTCACTTTTAATTAACCAAATCGTCACAATAATCCGCCACGATGGAGCCACTTTTTTAGGGAGGCTGCATCATGCAAACGATTATCCGTGTCGAGAAGCTCGCCAAAACCTTCAATCAGCATCAGGCGCTGCACGCGGTTGATCTGAACATTCATCACGGTGAAATGGTGGCTCTGCTTGGGCCGTCGGGTTCCGGCAAATCCACCCTTTTACGTCACTTAAGCGGTTTGATTACCGGCGATAAATCTGCCGGTAGCCATATCGAGCTGCTGGGCCGCACAGTCCAGCGCGAAGGCCGCCTGGCCCGCGATATCCGCAAAAGCCGCGCCAACACCGGCTACATCTTCCAACAATTCAACCTGGTGAATCGCCTGAGCGTACTGGAGAACGTGCTGATTGGCGCGCTCGGCAGCACGCCATTCTGGCGCACCTGTTTTAGCTACTTCACCCGCGAGCAGAAACAGCGCGCGTTACAGGCGCTGACCCGCGTTGGCATGGTGCATTTTGCCCATCAGCGCGTTTCCACCCTCTCCGGCGGGCAACAGCAGCGTGTGGCGATTGCCCGCGCGCTGATGCAGCAGGCGAAGGTGATTCTGGCGGACGAACCCATCGCCTCGCTGGACCCGGAATCAGCGCGCATCGTGATGGACACCCTGCGCGACATCAACCAGAACGACGGCATTACCGTGGTCGTCACGCTGCATCAGGTGGATTACGCCCTGCGCTACTGCGAACGCATCGTCGCCCTGCGCCAGGGGCATGTCTTCTACGACGGCAGCAGCCAACAGTTTGATAACGAACGCTTTGATCATCTCTATCGCAGCATCAACCGCGTCGAAGAGAACGCGAAAGCTGCCTGACATCCCCATCATTGAGGAAAACGAATGAACGCTAAGATAATTGCCTCGCTGGCCTTCACCAGCATGTTCAGCCTCAGCACCCTGTTAAGCCCGGCGCACGCCGAAGAGCAGGAAAAGGCGCTGAATTTCGGCATTATTTCAACGGAATCACAGCAAAACCTGAAACCGCAATGGACGCCGTTCTTACAGGATATGGAGAAGAAGCTGGGCGTAAAGGTCAACGCCTTCTTTGCCCCGGACTACGCGGGCATTATCCAGGGGATGCGCTTCAATAAAGTGGATATCGCCTGGTACGGCAATCTGTCGGCGATGGAAGCGGTGGATCGCGCCAACGGTCAGGTCTTCGCCCAGACGGTCGCAGCGGATGGATCGCCGGGTTACTGGAGCGTGTTGATCGTCAACAAAGACAGTCCGATCAACAACCTGAACGATCTGCTGGCGAAGCGTAAAGATCTCACCTTCGGCAATGGCGATCCTAACTCCACCTCTGGCTTCCTCGTCCCCGGCTACTACGTCTTCGCCAAAAACAATATCTCCGCCAGCGACTTCAAGCGCACCGTCAACGCCGGGCATGAAACCAACGCGCTGGCCGTCGCCAACAAGCAGGTGGATGTGGCGACCAACAACACCGAAAACCTCGACAAGCTGAAAACCTCCGCGCCAGAGAAGCTCAAAGAACTGAAGGTGATCTGGAAGTCGCCGCTGATCCCAGGCGATCCGATCGTCTGGCGCAAGAATCTTTCCGAAACCACCAAAGACAAGATCTACGACTTCTTTATGAATTACGGCAAAACGCCGGAAGAGAAAGCGGTGCTGGAACGCCTGGGCTGGGCCCCGTTCCGCGCCTCCAGCGACCTGCAACTGGTGCCGATTCGCCAGCTCGCGCTGTTTAAAGAGATGCAGGGCGTGAAAGGCAATAAAGGGCTGAATGAGCAGGACAAGCTGGCAAAAACCAGCGCCATTCAGGCGCAACTGGATGACCTGGACCGCCTGAACAACGCGTTAAGCGCGATGAGTTCGGTGAGTAAAGCGGTGCAGTAATGTGCTCGATCGGTCCCCTCTCCCTTGAGGGAGAGGGTTAGGATGAGGGGAAAATGCGCACGCTGATGCCCTCACCCCGGCCCTCTCCCACAGGGAGAGGGAGAAAACATTAAACGGAGCCAAACATGCAAACCATCACCATCGCCCCAACCAAGCGCAGCTGGTTCTCGCTTCTGAGCTGGGCCATTGTTCTCGCCGTGCTGGTCGTCTCGTGGCAGGGCGCGGAAATGGCCCCGCTCACGCTGATTAAAGACGGCGGCAACATGGCGACGTTCGCTGCCGACTTCTTCCCGCCCGATTTCAGCCAGTGGCAGGATTACCTCACCGAAATGGCCGTCACGCTGCAAATCGCCGTCTGGGGCACCGCGCTGGCGGTGGTTCTCTCCATCCCCTTTGGCCTGATGAGCGCCGAAAACCTGGTGCCGTGGTGGGTTTACCAACCCGTTCGCCGCCTGATGGACGCCTGCCGCGCCATTAACGAGATGGTCTTCGCCATGCTGTTCGTGGTCGCCGTCGGTCTCGGTCCGTTCGCTGGCGTACTGGCGCTGTTTATCCACACCACCGGCGTGCTCTCCAAACTGCTTTCCGAAGCGGTAGAAGCAATTGAACCCGGCCCGGTGGAAGGTATTCGCGCCACCGGTGCCAACAAGCTCGAAGAGATCCTCTACGGCGTGCTGCCGCAGGTGATGCCGCTGCTGATCTCCTACTCCCTCTATCGCTTCGAATCCAACGTCCGTTCGGCCACCGTTGTTGGCATGGTCGGCGCGGGCGGGATCGGCGTCACCCTGTGGGAAGCGATTCGCGGTTTCCAGTTCCAGCAAACCTGCGCCCTGATGGTGCTGATTATCGTCACGGTCAGCCTGCTGGATTTCCTCTCTCAACGGTTGCGTAAGCACTTTATCTGATAAGCGAGGCATTGATATCTATGCACTTGTCTACACATCCGACCAGCTACCCAACACGCTATCAGGAGATAGCCGCAAAACTTGAGCAGGAGCTTCGTCAACACTACCGCTGCGGCGACTATCTTCCCGCCGAGCAGCAACTGGCGGCGCGCTTTGAGGTGAACCGCCACACCCTGCGCCGCGCCATCGACCAACTGGTGGAAAAAGGCTGGGTACAGCGCCGTCAGGGCGTCGGCGTGCTGGTGCTGATGCGCCCGTTCGATTACCCGCTCAACGCCCAGGCGCGTTTTAGCCAGAACCTGCTGGATCAGGGCAGCCATCCCACCAGCGAAAAACTGCTGTCTGTGCTGCGCCCGGCCTCCGGTCACGTCGCTGACGCGCTGGGGATAACCGAGGGCGAGAACGTTATCCACCTGCGCACCCTGCGCCGGGTCAACGGCGTCGCGCTCTGTTTAATCGACCACTACTTTGCGGACCTCACCCTCTGGCCGACGCTGCAACGCTTCGACAGCGGCTCGCTGCACGATTTTCTGCGCGAGCAAATGGGGATTGCGCTGCGCCGCAGCCAGACGCGGATCAGCGCCCGCCGCGCCCAGGCCAAAGAGTGCCAGCGTCTTGAAATCCCGAATATGTCGCCGCTGCTGTGCGTGCGCACCCTTAACCACCGTGACGGTGAAAGCAGCCCGGCGGAGTACTCCGTCAGCCTGACGCGCGCCGACATGATTGAATTCACTATGGAGCACTGAATGCACGCAGATACCGCGACCCGCCAGCACTGGATGTCCGTACTGGCACACAGCCAACCGGCGGAACTGGCAGCCCGCCTGAAGGCGCTGAACATCACTGCCGACTATGAAGTAATCCGCACTGCCGAAACTGGCCTGGTGCAGATTCAGGCTCGAATGGGCGGCACCGGCGAACGCTTTTTTGCTGGCGACGCCACGCTCACCCGCGCCGCCGTCCGCCTGACTGACGGCACGCTCGGCTACAGCTGGGTGCTGGGGCGCGACAAACAGCACGCCGAACGCTGCGCGCTGATCGACGCGCTGATGCAGCAATCTCGCCACTTTCAAAACTTATCAGAAACTCTTATTGCCCCGCTGGACGCTGACCGTATGGCACGCATTGCCGCACGCCAGGCCGAAGTAAACGCCAGCCGGGTCGACTTCTTTACGATGGTTCGCGGAGACAACGCATGACCCTGGAAACCGCTTTTATGCTTCCCGTGCAGGATGCCCAGCACAGTTTTCGTCGCCTGTTAAAGGCCATGAGCGAGCCGGGCGTGATTGTCGCCCTGCATCAGCTCAAACGCGGCTGGCAGCCGCTGAATATCGCCACCACCAGCGTGCTGCTGACACTGGCCGATAACGACACGCCGGTGTGGCTTTCTGCGCCATTAAGTAACGATATCGTCAGCCAGAGCCTGCGTTTTCATACCAACACGCCGCTGGTCAGCCAGCCGGAACAGGCGACCTTCGCGGTAACGGATGAGGCGATTTCCAGCGAACAGCTCAACGCTCTTTCCAGCGGCACCGCTGTTGCGCCGGAAGCGGGCGCGACGCTGATTTTACAGGTCGCCAGCCTGAGCGGCGGGCGCATGCTGCGCCTTACTGGCGCGGGTATTGCCGAAGAACGAATGATCGCCCCGCAGCTGCCGGAGTGCATTCTGCACGAACTTACCGAGCGCCCGCACCCGTTCCCGCTCGGCATCGACCTGATCCTGACCTGCGGCGAGCGGCTGCTGGCTATCCCGCGAACCACTCATGTGGAGGTGTGCTGATGTACGTTGCCGTGAAAGGGGGCGAGAAGGCGATCGACGCCGCCCACGCCCTGCAAGAGAGCCGACGCCGGGGCAATACCGATTTGCCTGAACTGAGCGTCGCCCAGATTGAACAGCAGCTTAACCTCGCGGTAGATCGCGTGATGACCGAAGGCGGCATTGCCGACCGCGAACTGGCGGCGCTGGCGCTGAAACAGGCCAGCGGCGATAACGTCGAAGCAATTTTCCTGCTGCGCGCCTACCGTACCACGCTGGCGAAGCTTGCGGTAAGCGAGCCGCTCGACACCACCGGGATGCGTCTCGAACGGCGTATTTCAGCGGTGTATAAAGATATTCCCGGCGGCCAGCTGCTTGGCCCAACCTACGACTACACCCACCGCCTGCTCGATTTCACCCTGCTGGCAAACGGCGAAGCGCCGACGCTGACCACAGCCGACAGCGAACAACAGCCGTCGCCGCACGTTTTCAGCCTGCTGGCGCGTCAGGGGCTGGCGAAGTTTGAAGAAGATAGCGGCGCACAGCCGGACGACATCACCCGCACGCCGCCGGTTTACCCCTGCTCACGCTCCTCCCGCCTGCAACAATTAATGCGCGGCGACGAAGGCTATTTGCTGGCGCTGGCCTACTCCACCCAGCGTGGTTACGGACGCAATCATCCGTTCGCAGGCGAAATCCGCAGCGGCTATATCGACGTGTCGATTGTGCCGGAAGAGCTGGGATTTGCGGTGAACGTCGGCGAACTGCTGATGACCGAATGTGAAATGGTCAACGGTTTTATCGACCCGCCGGATGAGCCGCCGCACTTCACGCGCGGCTACGGGCTGGTGTTCGGCATGAGCGAGCGCAAAGCGATGGCGATGGCGCTGGTTGACCGTGCATTGCAGGCTCCGGAGTACGGCGAGCACGCGACAGGCCCGGCGCAGGATGAAGAGTTCGTGCTGGCGCATGCCGACAACGTCGAAGCCGCAGGCTTTGTCTCGCACCTTAAACTCCCGCACTACGTCGATTTCCAGGCCGAACTGGAGCTACTCAAACGTCTGCAACAGGAGCAGAACCATGGCTAATCTGAGCGGCTACAACTTTGCCTACCTCGACGAGCAGACCAAACGCATGATCCGCCGCGCCATCTTAAAAGCGGTAGCGATCCCCGGTTATCAGGTACCTTTTGGCGGGCGCGAGATGCCGATGCCGTACGGCTGGGGAACTGGTGGTATCCAGCTTACCGCCAGCGTGATTGGCGAAAGCGACGTGTTGAAGGTGATTGACCAGGGTGCGGATGACACCACCAACGCCGTGTCGATTCGCAACTTCTTTAAGCGCGTGACCGGGGTAAACACCACTGAACGTACGGACGATGCGACGCTTATCCAGACGCGTCACCGCATCCCCGAAACGCCGCTGACCGAAGATCAGATCATTATCTTCCAGGTGCCAATCCCGGAACCGCTGCGCTTTATCGAGCCGCGCGAAACGGAAACCCGCACTATGCACGCGCTGGAGGAGTACGGCGTGATGCAGGTGAAACTGTATGAAGATATCGCCCGCTTCGGTCATATCGCCACCACCTATGCCTATCCGGTGAAGGTGAACGGGCGCTACGTGATGGACCCGTCGCCGATCCCGAAATTCGATAACCCAAAAATGGACATGATGCCCGCCCTGCAGCTGTTCGGCGCAGGACGCGAGAAGCGCATCTATGCGGTGCCGCCGTTTACCCGCGTGGAAAGCCTCGATTTCGACGATCACCCGTTCACCGTTCAGCAGTGGGATGAGCCATGCGCCATCTGCGGATCGACCCACAGCTATCTCGACGAAGTGGTGCTGGATGACGCCGGAAACCGCATGTTTGTCTGCTCCGATACCGATTATTGCCGCCAACAGAGCGAGGCAAAAAACCAATGAATCAACCGTTACTTTCGGTCAATAACCTGACCCACCTTTACGCGCCGGGCAAAGGCTTTAGCGATGTCTCTTTTGATTTATGGCCGGGGGAAGTGCTGGGCATCGTCGGGGAATCCGGCTCCGGGAAGACCACGCTGCTGAAATCAATTTCCGCGCGTCTGACGCCGCAGCAAGGGGAGATTCACTATGAAAACCGTTCCCTCTATGGCATGAGCGAGGCCGACCGCCGTCGCCTGCTGCGCACCGAATGGGGCGTGGTGCATCAGCATCCACTCGACGGCCTGCGCCGCCAGGTGTCGGCAGGCGGCAATATCGGCGAGCGGCTGATGGCGACCGGGGCGCGTCATTACGGCGATATTCGCGCCACCGCGCAGAAGTGGCTGGAAGAGGTGGAGATTCCCGCTAACCGGATCGACGACCTGCCAACCACCTTTTCCGGCGGCATGCAGCAGCGTTTGCAGATTGCCCGCAACCTGGTGACGCATCCGAAGCTGGTGTTTATGGATGAACCGACCGGCGGGCTGGATGTATCGGTACAGGCGCGCCTGCTCGATCTGCTGCGCGGTCTGGTGGTGGAGCTGAATCTGGCGGTGGTGATTGTCACCCACGATCTGGGCGTCGCCCGCCTGCTGGCGGACCGTTTGCTGGTGATGAAACAGGGGCAAGTGGTGGAGAGTGGGTTAACCGACCGCGTGCTCGACGACCCGCACCACCCGTACACCCAGTTGCTGGTGTCATCGGTTTTGCAGAATTGAGCCAGTGCTGGATACGGCGTAAACGCCTTATCCGGCCGACAAATGCGCTCCCCGTAGGTCGGATAAGACGCGTCAGCGTCGCATCCGACACCCGAACCACGAGGCGAAAAATGATTAACGTACAAAACGTCAGTAAAACCTTCATCCTGCACCAACAAAACGGCGTGCGCCTGCCCGTCTTACAACGTGCCTCGCTCACCGTCAACGCAGGCGAATGCGTGGTGCTTCACGGCCACTCCGGCAGCGGAAAATCAACCCTGCTGCGCTCGCTGTACGCCAACTATCTGCCCGACGAAGGGCAAATCCAGATCAAACACGGTGAGGAATGGGTAGACCTGGTCACCGCGCCAGCCCGCAAAGTGGTGGAGATCCGCAAAACCACCATCGGCTGGGTGAGCCAGTTTCTGCGCGTCATCCCGCGTATTTCGGCACTGGAAGTGGTGATGCAGCCTCTGCTCGATACCGGCGTACCGCGTGAAGCCTGCGCCGCTAAAGCCGCCCGATTACTGACGCGCCTGAACGTGCCTGAACGCCTGTGGCACCTTGCACCATCGACCTTCTCCGGCGGCGAACAGCAGCGCGTCAACATCGCCCGTGGCTTTATCGTCGACTACCCCATTCTGCTGCTCGACGAACCTACCGCCTCGCTGGACGCCAAAAACAGCGCCGCGGTGGTGGAACTAATTCTCGAAGCTAAAGCCCGTGGCGCAGCCATCGTCGGTATCTTCCATGACGAAGCCGTACGCAATGACGTCGCCGACCGCCTGCACCCGATGGGAGCCTCTTCATGATTATCAATAACGTCAAACTGGTGCTGGAAAATGAAGTGGTGCACGGTTCACTGGAAGTACAGGATGGCGAAATTCGCGCCTTTGCCGAAAGCCAGAGCCGCCAGCCGGAAGCGATGGACGGCGAAGGTGGCTGGCTACTGCCCGGACTGATTGAGCTGCATACCGACAACCTCGATAAATTCTTCACCCCGCGCCCGAAAGTCGACTGGCCCGCCCATTCGGCGATGAGCAGCCACGACGCGCTGATGGTGGCAAGCGGCATCACCACCGTACTGGACGCCGTGGCGATTGGTGATGTGCGCGACGGCGGCGATCGGCTGGAGAATCTGGAGAAGATGATCAACGCCATCGAAGAGACGCAGAAACGCGGCGTCAACCGCGCCGAGCACCGCCTGCACCTGCGCTGCGAACTGCCGCACCACACCACGTTGCCGCTGTTTGAAAAACTGGTGCAGCGCGAACCGGTGACGCTGGTATCGCTGATGGACCACTCGCCGGGCCAGCGCCAGTTCGCCAATCGCGAGAAGTATCGCGAATATTATCAGGGCAAATATTCCCTCACCGATGCGCAGATGCAGCAGTACGAAGAAGAGCAATTGGCGCTCGCCGCACGCTGGTCGCAGCCAAATCGCGAAACCATCGCCGCAATGTGCCGCGCGCGACACATTGCGCTCGCCAGCCACGATGACGCCACGCACGCCCACGTTGCCGAATCCCACCAGCTTGGCAGCGTGATCGCCGAATTTCCCACCACGTTCGAAGCGGCACAAGCCTCGCGCAAGCATGGCATGAACGTGCTGATGGGCGCGCCGAATATCGTGCGCGGAGGTTCGCACTCCGGCAACGTGGCGGCCAGTGAACTGGCGCAGCTTGGCCTGCTGGATATCCTCTCTTCCGACTACTACCCCGCCAGCCTGCTCGATGCGGCATTTCGCGTCGCCGATGACGAGAGCAACCGCTTTACGCTGCCGCAGGCGGTGAAGCTGGTGACTAAAAATCCGGCGCAGGCGCTTAATCTTCAGGATCGCGGAGTGATTGGCGAGGGCAAACGCGCCGACCTGGTGCTGGCGCATCGCAAGGGCAACCACATTCATATCGACCACGTCTGGCGTCAGGGTAAAAGGGTGTTCTGATGACGGGAAAACTGATTTGGTTAATGGGGGCCTCTGGCTCCGGAAAAGACAGTCTGTTGACGGAACTCCGCCAGCGGGAACAAACTCAGCTACTGGTAGCGCATCGCTACATCACGCGCGCCGCCAGCGCCGGAAGTGAAAACCATATCGCCCTGAGCGAGCAGGAGTTTTTTACCCGCGCGGGGCAGAACCTTCTGGCCTTAAGCTGGCACGCCAACGGCCTGTATTATGGCATCGGCGTCGAGATTGATCTCTGGCTGCACGCTGGATTTGACGTGCTGGTCAACGGCTCACGCGCCCATCTGCCGCAGGCGCGGGCGCGCTATCAATCGGCGCTGCTGCCCGTTTGTTTACAGGTTTCGCCAGAGATCCTGCGCCAGCGCCTGGAAAACCGTGGTCGTGAAAATGCCAGTGAAATTAACGCCCGACTAGCACGCGCTGCCCGCTATACTCCTCAGGATTGTCTTACGCTCAATAATGACGGCAGCCTGCGCCAGTCGGTCGACAAGCTGCTGACGCTGATTCATCAGAAGGAGAAACACCATGCCTGCTTGTGAGCTTCGCCCGGCTACGCAGTACGACACCGACGCGGTTTACGCGCTGATTTGTGAGCTAAAACAGGCGGAGTTTGACCATCACGCGTTTCGCGTGGGCTTTAACGCTAACCTACGCGACCCGAACATGCGCTACCATTTGGCGCTGCTGGATGGCGAAGTTGTCGGCATGATCGGCCTGCATTTGCAGTTTCATCTGCATCATGTCAACTGGATCGGCGAAATTCAGGAACTGGTGGTGATGCCGCAGGCGCGCGGTCTGAACATCGGCAGTAAATTACTGGCATGGGCAGAAGAAGAAGCCCGCCAGGCCGGGGCAGAAATGACCGAGCTTTCCACCAACGTCAAGCGCCACGACGCGCACCGTTTCTATCTGCGCGAAGGCTACGAGCAGAGCCACTTCCGCTTCACCAAGGCGCTGTAACATGAGCCTGACCCTCACACTTACTGGCACTGGCGGCGCACAGGGCGTTCCCGCATGGGGCTGTGAGTGCGTGGCCTGCGTCAGAGCGCGGCGCTCACCGCAGTATCGCCGCCAGCCATGTAGCGGCGTCGTGAAGTTTAACGACGCGATCACCCTGATCGACGCCGGGCTGCACGATCTCGCCGATCGCTGGTCGCCCGGATCGTTCCAGCAGTTTTTGCTGACGCACTACCATATGGATCACGTGCAGGGGCTGTTTCCGCTGCGCTGGGGCGTGGGCGATTCGATCCCGATCTACGGCCCGCCGGATGAACAGGGCTGCGACGATCTGTTTAAACATCCGGGCCTGCTTGATTTCAGCCACACGATGGAACCGTTTGTGGTGTTTGATTTACAGGGGTTACAGGTCACGCCCCTGCCGCTCAACCACTCAAAACTGACCTTCGGTTATCTGCTGGAAACGGCACACAGCCGGGTGGCGTGGCTGTCTGACACCGCTGGCCTACCGGAAAAAACGCTGAAATTTTTACGCAATAATCAGCCGCAGGTAATGGTGATTGATTGCAGCCACCCGCCGCGCGAGGATGCACCGCGTAATCACTGTGATTTAAACACCGTGCTGGCGCTGAATGAGGTTATCTGCTCGCCGCGCGTGATTCTGACGCATATCAGCCACCAGTTTGATGCGTGGCTGATGGAGAACGTACTGCCGTCGGGGTTTGAGGCGGGGTTTGATGGGATGGAGATTGGGGTGGAGTGATGGGTGAGGGGCGATGCCTGCTCTAGACTCAACATCACCGCCCATACTCATCTTCCATTCTCCGCTCTTCATCTTCTAGCTGCCGACGCTCCTGATCCAGCTGGCGCTGGCGATCGTCCAGATGCCTGCGGCGATCTTCAAACTGGCGGCGGCGATCGTCATATTGTCTGCGCCGATCGTCGTTCACTTCACGCTGCCAGCCGTCGTCGCGCGAATCTTCATAGTCTCGCCCACGGTCAGGGTTATAAGCATCGTTAATCGCCTGCTGAATATTGCCAATGGTGTCGTCGATAATATCGGCCTGGGCCGGAACGGTGGACAGCGTGAGCAGGGTGAATAAAAGAAATAGCGGAAAGCGTTTCATTAGCCAACCTCAAAAAAGAAACTCTATCCACATTAGTCATTACTCATCCATGCAAGTAGTGGATGAATCTCAATTTCTCCGCTGCTCTATTGCCGTAATCGCCTCCACGCGTTGTTGATGACGACCGCCTTCGTACTGTGCGCCCAGCCACGCATCCACAATCATTTTTGCCAGTTCGAGGCCAACCACTCGTGAACCAAAAGCCAGCACGTTGGTGTCGTTATGCTGCCGCGAAAGTTGCGCGGAATAAGGTTCGCTACAGACGACCGCGCGAATTCCGGCAAACTTGTTCGCCGCTATCGAAATACCGACGCCAGTACCACAAATCAAAATCCCGCCATCAACCTCTCCGCCAGCAACAGCCAGTGCGACTTGACTGGCGTAATGCGGATAATCAGTACGCTCTGACGACCAGGTTCCTTTATCAATCACTTCAACGCCACGCTCAACTAAATGTGCCACTATTTCATGTTTTAAAATGAAACCGACATGATCACAGCCAAATGCAATCTTTTTCATTCATCTTCCCCGCCCGTGCAAAACTTCACAATCAAAAAACATTTGTGATGTAAATGAATTAAAAACACCCAAAATCGATGAAACCCGCCTTCCTGATCTGTTTTACAGAGTTACATCTGACAGCGCAATAGCGTTAAAGACACTCACCATCCAGCAACATCTATCATCTAAAAAACCAGAAAAACAAATAACATCATGTTTTTAAAGTAATTGAATGAAATAAAATTTTAAGCCACTCTCCATTGTTCACAATAAAATAAACTTTATAAATTTTATTTTTTTGTGAAGTCGCCAGCATCTTTTCTGTTCTTGCTGTGGTGATATAGTGGCGTCTTCAATTCAAGGACAAGAGAACGTGATGAGCCAGTCAGAGTTTGATTCAGCGCTTCCGAACGGTATAGGGTTAGCGCCTTACCTGCGAATGAAGCAGGAAGGAATGACAGAAAATGAAAGCCGCATCGTGGAGTGGTTACTCAAACCCGGTAACCTGAGTTGTGCACCCGCAATTAAAGATGTCGCAGAAGCTCTGGCGGTATCTGAAGCGATGATAGTTAAGGTATCAAAGCTGCTGGGGTTTAGCGGCTTTCGTAACTTACGCAGTGCGTTGGAAGATTATTTTTCTCAGTCAGAACAGGTATTGCCTTCCGAGTTGGCTTTTGATGAAGCGCCGCAGGATGTGGTGAATAAGGTATTTAACATCACTTTACGCACCATTATGGAAGGTCAGTCGATCGTCAACGTTGATGAGATCCACCGTGCCGCTCGCTTTTTCTATCAGGCCAGACAGCGGGATTTGTACGGTGCCGGAGGATCAAATGCTATCTGTGCTGATGTACAGCACAAGTTCTTGCGCATTGGCGTACGCTGTCAGGTCTATCCGGACGCTCACATCATGATGATGTCCGCTTCGTTGTTACAGGAAGGAGATGTTGTGCTGGTAGTGACCCATTCCGGGCGAACCAGTGATGTAAAAGCGGCCGTAGAACTGGCAAAAAAGAACGGGGCAAAGATTATTTGTATAACGCATAGCTACCATTCACCAATAGCGAAACTGGCCGATTATATTATTTGCTCACCAGCCCCGGAAACGCCGTTATTAGGTCGTAATGCCTCGGCAAGAATATTACAACTAACTTTGCTGGACGCTTTTTTTGTTTCTGTCGCCCAGCTCAACATTGAACAAGCTAATATTAATATGCAAAAAACCGGCGCAATTGTTGATTTCTTCTCACCAGGCGCGCTGAAATAAGAAAAAGGTAATTCCGCCATCGCGGAGTTACCTGTCCCCTTACCGTGAGAACATTATTATGAATAAATATCTGAAATATTTCAGCGGCACACTCGTGGGCTTAATGTTGTCAACCAGCGCTTTTGCTGCCGCCGAATATGCTGTCGTATTGAAAACACTCTCCAACCCATTTTGGGTAGATATGAAAAAAGGCATTGAAGATGAAGCAAAAACACTGGGCGTCAGCGTTGATATTTTTGCCTCTCCTTCAGAAGGCGATTTTCAATCTCAATTGCAGTTATTTGAAGATCTCAGTAATAAAAATTACAAAGGTATCGCCTTCGCTCCATTATCCTCAGTGAATCTGGTCATGCCTGTCGCCCGCGCATGGAAAAAAGGCATTTATCTGGTTAATCTCGATGAAAAAATCGACATGGATAATCTGAAAAAAGCTGGCGGCAATGTGGAAGGTTTTGTCACCACCGATAACGTTGCTGTCGGGGCGAAAGGCGCGTCGTTCATTATTGACAAATTGGGCGCTGAAGGGGGTGAAGTCGCAATCATTGAGGGTAAAGCCGGTAACGCCTCCGGTGAAGCGCGTCGTAATGGTGCCACCGAAGCCTTCAAAAAAGCAAGCCAGATCAAGCTTGTCGCCAGCCAGCCCGCCGACTGGGACCGCATTAAAGCACTGGATGTCGCCACTAACGTGTTGCAACGTAATCCGAATATTAAAGCGATCTATTGCGCGAATGACACGATGGGAATGGGTGTTGCTCAGGCAGTCGCAAACGCCGGAAAAACGGGCAAAATATTGGTCGTCGGTACAGATGGAATTCCGGAAGCCCGCAAAATGGTGGAAGCCGGACAAATGACCGCGACGGTTGCCCAGAACCCGGCAGATATTGGCGCAACGGGTCTGAAGCTGATGGTTGACGCTGAGAAATCCGGCAAGGTTATCCCGCTGGATAAAGCACCGGAATTTAAACTGGTCGATTCAATCCTGGTCACTCAATAAAACTGAATGATGCCGGATGATGATGCTAATGAAGTGTCTTATCCGGCCAACAAAATAACCTGAACGTAGACCTGATAAATGTAGCCATCAGGCAATAATACGATATTTCGTGCAGAGAGGTTATTTATGGCCACGCCATATATATCGATGGCGGGGATCGGCAAGTCCTTTGGTCCGGTTCACGCATTAAAGTCGGTTAATTTAACGGTTTATCCTGGTGAAATACATGCATTACTAGGAGAAAATGGCGCGGGTAAATCCACGCTAATGAAAGTTTTATCCGGAATACATGAGCCGACCAAAGGCACCATTACCATTAATAACATTAACTATAACAAGCTGGATCATAAATTAGCGGCACAACTCGGCATCGGGATTATTTATCAAGAACTCAGCGTTATTGATGAATTAACCGTACTGGAAAATTTATATATTGGTCGTCATCTGACGAAAAAAATCTGTGGCGTCAATATTATCGACTGGCGAGAAATGCGTGTCCGCGCCGCCATGATGTTATTACGCGTGGGCTTGAAAGTTGATTTAGATGAGAAAGTGGCGAATTTATCTATCAGCCACAAGCAGATGCTGGAAATTGCCAAAACGCTGATGCTCGATGCCAAAGTCATCATCATGGATGAACCCACCTCCTCACTCACCAATAAAGAGGTGGACTATCTGTTTCTGATCATGAATCAGTTGCGTAAAGAGGGTACGGCCATCGTCTATATCTCGCATAAGTTGGCGGAAATTCGCCGTATTTGCGACCGCTATACGGTGATGAAAGACGGCAGCAGCGTTTGCAGCGGCATGGTGAGCGATGTATCAAATGACGATATCGTCCGTCTGATGGTAGGCCGCGAACTGCAAAACCGTTTTAACGCGATGAAGGAGAATGTCAGCAACCTTGCGCACGAAACGGTTTTTGAGGTGCGGAACGTCACCAGCCGTGACAGAAAAAAGGTCCGGGATATCTCATTTAGCGTCTGCCGGGGAGAAATATTAGGCTTTGCCGGGCTGGTCGGTTCCGGACGTACTGAACTGATGAATTGCCTGTTTGGCGTTGATAAACGCGCTGGCGGAGAAATCCGTCTTAATGGCAAAGATATCTCTCCACGTTCCCCCCTGGATGCCGTGAAAAAAGGGATGGCTTACATCACTGAAAGCCGCCGGGATAACGGTTTTTTCCCCAACTTTTCCATCGCTCAGAACATGGCGATCAGCCGCAGTCTGAAAGACGGCGGCTATAAAGGCGCGATGGGTTTGTTTCATGAAGTTGACGAGCAACGTACCGCTGAAAATCAACGCGAACTGCTGGCGCTGAAATGTCATTCGATAAACCAGAATATCACCGAACTCTCCGGGGGGAATCAGCAGAAAGTACTGATCTCCAAATGGCTGTGCTGTTGTCCGGAAGTGATTATTTTCGATGAACCTACCCGCGGCATCGACGTTGGCGCGAAAGCCGAAATTTACAAAGTGATGCGCCAACTGGCGGACGACGGAAAAGTCATCCTGATGGTGTCATCTGAACTACCTGAAATTATCACCGTCTGCGACCGCATCGCCGTGTTCTGCGAAGGACGACTGACGCAAATCCTGACGAATCGCGATGACATGAGCGAAGAGGAGATTATGGCATGGGCTTTACCACAAGAGTAAAAAGCGAAGCGAGCGAGAAGAAACCGTTCAACTTTGCGCTGTTCTGGGATAAATACGGCACCTTTTTTATCCTGGCGATCATCGTCGCCATCTTTGGTTCGCTGTCACCAGAATATTTTCTGACCACCAATAATATTACCCAGATTTTTGTTCAAAGCTCCGTGACGGTATTGATCGGCATGGGCGAGTTTTTCGCTATCCTGGTCGCTGGTATCGACCTCTCGGTTGGCGCGATTCTGGCGCTTTCCGGTATGGTGACCGCCAAACTGATGTTGGCAGGTGTTGACCCGTTTCTCGCAGCGATGATTGGCGGTGTACTGGTTGGCGGCGCACTGGGGGCGATCAACGGCTGCCTGGTCAACTGGACGGGGCTACACCCGTTCATTATCACCCTTGGCACCAACGCGATTTTCCGTGGGATCACGCTGGTGATCTCTGATGCCAACTCGGTATACGGCTTTTCATTTGACTTCGTGAACTTCTTTGCCGCCAGCGTAATTGGGATACCTGTCCCCGTTATCTTCTCGCTAATTGTCGCGCTCATCCTTTGGTTTCTGACAACGCGTATGCGGCTCGGGCGCAACATCTACGCACTGGGCGGCAACAAAAACTCGGCGTTCTATTCCGGGATTGACGTGAAATTCCACATCCTGGTGGTGTTTATCATCTCCGGTGTTTGTGCAGGTCTGGCAGGCGTCGTCTCAACTGCACGACTCGGTGCCGCAGAACCGCTTGCCGGTATGGGTTTTGAAACCTATGCCATTGCCAGCGCCATCATTGGCGGCACCAGTTTCTTCGGCGGCAAGGGGCGCATTTTCTCTGTGGTGATTGGCGGGTTGATCATCGGCACCATCAACAACGGTCTGAATATTTTGCAGGTACAAACCTATTACCAACTGGTGGTGATGGGCGGATTAATTATCGCGGCTGTCGCCCTTGACCGTCTTATCAGTAAGTAAGGAATTGAACATGAAAATCTCCCCCTCGTTAATGTGTATGGATCTGCTGAAATTTAAAGAACAGATCGAATTTATCGACAGCCATGCCGATTACTTTCACATCGATATCATGGACGGTCACTTTGTTCCCAATCTAACACTCTCACCGTTCTTCGTAAGTCAGGTTAAAAAACTGGCAACTAAACCGCTCGACTGTCATCTGATGGTGACGCGGCCGCAGGATTACATTGCTCAACTGGCGCGTGCGGGAGCTGATTTCATCACTCTGCATCCGGAAACCATCAACGGCCAGGCGTTCCGCCTGATTGATGAAATCCGCCGTCATGACATGAAAGTGGGGCTGATCCTTAACCCGGAGACGCCAGTTGAGGCCATGAAATACTATATCCATAAGGCCGATAAAATTACGGTCATGACTGTGGATCCCGGCTTTGCCGGACAACCGTTCATTCCTGAAATGCTGGATAAACTTGCCGAACTGAAGGCATGGCGTGAACGAGAAGGTCTGGAGTACGAAATTGAGGTGGACGGTTCCTGCAACCAGGCAACTTACGAAAAACTGATGGCGGCAGGGGCGGATGTCTTTATCGTCGGCACTTCCGGCCTGTTTAATCATGCGGAAAATATCGACGAAGCATGGAGAATTATGGCCGCGCAGATTCTGGCTGCAAAAAGCGAGGTACAGCCTCATGCAAAAACAGCATAACGTCGTAGCGGGCGTGGATATGGGGGCAACGCATATCCGCTTTTGTCTGCGGACAGCAGAAGGTGAAACGCTACACTGCGAAAAAAAGCGGACCGCAGAAGTCATTGCTCCCGGCCTGGTGTCGGGTATCGGCGAAATGATTGACGAGCAACTCAGGCGCTTTAACGCTCGCTGTCATGGTCTGGTGATGGGATTTCCGGCGCTGGTCAGTAAAGATAAACGCACCATTATTTCTGCGCCTAACCTGCCGTTAACAGCGGCGGATTTATATGATCTCGCCGATAAGCTCGAAAATACGCTGAATTGTCCGGTTGAGTTTTCCCGCGACGTTAACCTGCAACTCTCCTGGGACGTAGTAGAAAACCGCCTTACGCAACAACTGGTTCTGGCGGCCTATCTCGGTACGGGGATGGGGTTCGCAGTGTGGATGAACGGTGCGCCGTGGACGGGTGCACACGGTGTGGCAGGCGAACTGGGTCATATCCCCCTGGGAGATATGACCCAACACTGCGCGTGTGGCAATCCTGGGTGCCTGGAAACCAATTGCTCTGGAATGGCGCTAAGACGCTGGTACGAACAACAGCCCCGAAATTACCCATTGCGCGATCTTTTCGTCCATGCGGAAAACGCCCCTTTCGTCCAGAGTCTGCTTGAAAACGCGGCACGGGCCATTGCCACCAGCATTAATCTGTTCGATCCCGATGCGGTGATTCTGGGCGGTGGCGTGATGGATATGCCCGCCTTCCCACGCGAGACTCTCATTGCCATGACCCAAAAGTACCTGCGCCGTCCACTGCCGCATCAGGTCGTGCGCTTTATTGCCGCCTCATCTTCTGACTTTAATGGCGCTCAGGGTGCAGCAATATTGGCGCATCAACATTTTTTGCCACAGTCCTGTGCTAAAGCCCCATGAGTAAAGCGTTGGCACAGTAGCGCAATGTCCCGCTGTGCCAACGACAGGTACAATATATATAATAAACACATAAAACGGCTCATATTATTTTCTGCAATGATAGTTTTACTGTAATTTTCCCTCTTCAGCACAAATGCCTAATAAAATGGCTCGTTCCGCTCACACTTCCACTTATTAAAGTCGCAATTTCCCAATTATGATAACGCCAGCTTTAAATGACGTATTTTGCATGGATTATATATTTACGACACAAATGATAAATGGAGATTTATATGAATAACTCTCGGTTATTCCGTTTGAGCAGGATTGTTATTGCGTTAACTGCCGCCAGCGGCATGATGGTAAATACCGCTTACGCAACAGATGAAGCGAAAGCCGCCACTCAATATACCCAACAGATTAATCAGAATTACGCCAAATCATTACCGTTTAGCGATCGTCAAGATTTTGACGATGCCCAGCGTGGATTTATCGCTCCGCTGCTGGATGAAGGTATTCTGCGTGATGCTAACGGCAAAGTTTACTACCGCGCGAATGATTACAAATTTGATATTAATGCCGCTGCGCCGGAAACCGTAAACCCCAGCCTGTGGCGTCAGTCGCAGATCAACGGCATTTCTGGCCTGTTCAAAGTCACCGATAAAATGTATCAGGTGCGCGGCCAGGATATCTCTAACATTACATTCGTTGAGGGCGAGAAAGGCATTATTGTTATCGACCCACTGGTGACGCCGCCTGCCGCAAAAGCCGCACTTGACCTTTACTTCCAGCATCGTCCGCAAAAACCGATTGTTGCTGTGATTTACACCCACAGCCACGCCGACCATTATGGCGGTGTGAAAGGCATTATCTCTGAAGCGGATGTTAAATCCGGCAAAGTACAGGTGATCGCTCCGGCAGGCTTTATGGACGAAGCCATCAGCGAAAACGTGCTGGCGGGTAATATTATGAGCCGCCGTGCGCTCTACTCTTACGGTCTGTTACTGCCGCACAACGCGCAAGGCAACGTGGGTAATGGCCTGGGCGTGACGCTGGCAACCGGCGACCCGAGCATTATTGCACCGACTAAAACTATCGTCAGAACTGGCGAGAAGATGATTATCGACGGCCTGGAGTTTGACTTCCTGATGACCCCAGGTAGCGAAGCACCAGCCGAAATGCACTTCTATATTCCGGCCCTGAAAGCCCTGTGTACCGCCGAGAACGCCACGCATACTCTGCACAACTTCTACACTCTGCGCGGCGCGAAAACCCGCGATACCAGCAAGTGGACCGAGTACCTGAACGAAACGCTGGATATGTGGGGTAACGACGCGGAAGTACTGTTTATGCCTCACACCTGGCCGGTCTGGGGCAATAAGCATATCAATGATTATATTGGTAAATATCGCGATACCATCAAGTACATTCACGACCAGACCCTGCACCTGGCGAACCAGGGCTACACCATGAATGAAATCGGCGACATGATTAAGCTGCCGCCTGCACTTGCCAATAACTGGGCCAGCCGCGGCTATTACGGTTCTGTCAGCCACAACGCCCGCGCGGTGTATAACTTCTATCTTGGCTATTACGACGGTAACCCGGCTAACCTGCATCCGTATGGTCAGGTGGAGATGGGTAAACGTTACGTGCAGGCTCTGGGCGGTTCTGCCCGCGTTATTAACCTGGCGAAAGAAGCGAACAAGCAAGGTGATTATCGCTGGTCGGCAGAACTGCTGAAACAGGTGATTGCCGCCAACCCGGGTGACCAGGTCGCGAAGAATCTGCAAGCGAATAACTTTGAACAGCTGGGCTATCAGGCTGAGTCCGCCACCTGGCGCGGTTTCTACCTGACCGGCGCGAAAGAGCTGCGCGAAGGGGTACATAAGTTCAGCCACAGCTCCACCGGTTCCCCGGACACCCTTCGCGGGATGTCGGTCGAAATGCTGTTCGACTTTATGGCCGTTCGCCTCGATAGCGCGAAAGCCGCAGGTAAGAATATCAGCCTGAACTTCAATATGAGCAACGGCGATAACCTCAACCTGACGCTGAACGATAGCGTGCTTAACTACCGTAAAACGCTGCAACCTGAAGCCAACGCCTCTTTCTACATCAGCCGTGAAGATCTTCACGCCGTGCTGACCGGACAAGCCAAAATTGCGGATCTGGTAAAAGCGAAGAAAGCCAAAATTATTGGCAATGGCGCGAAACTGGAAGAAATTATTGCCTGTCTGGATAATTTCGATTTGTGGGTGAATATCGTAACCCCAAATTAATGCCTCTCACTTTTGGGGGCGCTTAAGCCCCCAAAAGCATTTATTTTAAAAATACATACAACAAATTAATTCATAAAATATATAAGTTATGAATGCGGTGGCTGAATAAAGCTATTTTTATTCATCGAGAAAATAGCCATACTGACGCCTTCAATGGAAATTGATATTCACTACAGATATTGTTCGCAGCAGACAGGATGTATTTAATATGCCAACAGTTCTCTCTCGCATGGCGATGCAACTCAAAAAAACAGCCTGGATAATTCCCGTCTTCATGGTTTCGGGTTGCTCATTATCTCCGGCAATCCCGGTGATCGGCGCTTATTATCCCAGCTGGTTTTTCTGCGCCATTGCCAGCCTTATTTTGACGCTCATCACGAGGCGAATTATTCAGCGGGCAAATATCAATCTGGCATTTGTCGGAATTATTTATACCGCCCTTTTTGCTCTCTACGCCATGCTGTTCTGGCTGGCATTTTTCTAATCTATTTGAGACGCGCTCATGGAAAGTACGCCGAAAAAAGCTCCTCGCAGTAAATTCCCTGCTCTGTTAGTGGTTGCGTTGGCGCTGGTTGCCCTTGTTTTCGTTATCTGGCGCGTAGACAGTGCGCCATCAACTAATGACGCCTACGCGTCAGCAGATACCATTGATGTGGTGCCGGAAGTCAGCGGTCGCATTGTAGAACTGGCGGTCACCGACAACCAGGCGGTGAAACAGGGCGATTTGCTGTTCCGCATCGACCCGCGCCCGTACGAAGCCAATCTGGCGAAAGCCGAAGCCTCCCTCGCGGCGCTGGATAAGCAAATTATGCTCACCCAGCGTAGCGTTGACGCACAACAGTTTGGTGCCGACTCGGTTAATGCCACGGTAGAAAAAGCCCGTGCCGCCGCGAAACAGGCCAGTGATACATTACGCCGCACCGAGCCATTACTGAAAGAAGGTTTCGTCTCAGCGGAAGACGTTGACCGTGCAAGAACGGCGCAGCGCGCCGCAGAAGCCGATCTTAATGCCGTATTGTTGCAGGCGCAGTCAGCCGCCAGCGCCGTCAGCGGCGTGGATGCATTAGTTGCCCAGCGTGCGGCAGTGGAAGCGGATATTGCGTTGACGAAACTGCATCTGGAAATGGCGACCGTTCGCGCGCCGTTTGATGGCCGGGTCATTTCCCTCAAAACCTCCGTCGGGCAATTTGCTTCTGCCATGCGCCCTATTTTCACCCTAATCGACACTCGTCACTGGTACGTGATCGCCAACTTCCGCGAAACTGATCTGAAAAATATTCGCTCAGGTACACCCGCAACCATTCGCCTGATGAGCGACAGCGGCAAAACCTTCGAGGGTAAAGTGGATTCGATTGGCTACGGCGTGCTACCGGATGACGGCGGCCTGGTGCTGGGCGGCCTGCCGAAAGTGTCTCGTTCTATTAACTGGGTCCGCGTTGCCCAGCGTTTTCCGGTCAAAATCATGGTTGATAAACCTGACCCGGAAATGTTCCGCATCGGCGCTTCGGCAGTCGCTAATCTTGAGCCGCAATAATGAGCGCGCTCAACTCCCTGCCATTACCGGTGGTCAGGCTGCTGGCGTTCTTTCATGAAGAGTTAAGCGAGCGGCGACCAGGCCGCGTGCCGCAGACTATGCAACTCTGGGTAGGCTGCTTGCTGGTGATTCTGATCTCGATGACTTTTGAGATCCCTTTTGTGGCGTTATCACTGGCAGTGCTGTTTTACGGTATTCAGTCGAACGCGTTTTACACCAAATTTGTCGCGATCTTGTTTGTGGTCGCCACGATGCTGGAAATCGCCAGCCTGTTTTTGATCTACAAATGGTCATATGGCGAACCGTTGATCCGATTGATCATTGCCGGACCGATCCTGATGGGCTGTATGTTTTTGATGCGCACCCATCGGTTGGGGCTGGTCTTTTTCGCCGTCGCCATTGTCGCTATTTACGGGCAAACCTTCCCCGCCATGCTCGACTATCCCGAAGTGGTCGTGCGCTTAACCCTGTGGTGTATTGTTGTCGGCCTCTACCCGACGTTATTGATGACGTTAATCGGCGTGCTGTGGTTTCCCAGCCGCGCTATCACGCAGATGCATCAGGCGCTTAATGATCGGCTTGATGATGCCATTAGCCACCTGACGGACAGCCTCGCACCGCTACCCGAAACGCGGATTGAAAGAGAGGCGCTGGCGCTGCAAAAACTCAATGTCTTTTGCCTCGCGGACGATGCCAACTGGCGAACTCAGAGCGCATGGTGGCAAAGCTGCGTGGCAACGGTAACCTACATTTACTCGACGCTGAATCGCTACGATCCCACCTCTTTTGCTGATTCTCAGGCAATTATTGAATTTCGGCAAAAATTAGCCTCAGAAATCAACAAACTGCAGCATGCCATTGCCGAAGGTCAGTGCTGGCAAAGCGACTGGCGGATCACTGAAAGTGAAGCAATGGCGGCACGGGAATGTAACCTGGAGAATATCTGCCAGACGTTATTGCAACTGGGTCAGATGGACCCGAATACGCCGCCAACGCCCGCCACCAAACCGCCATCAATGGTCGCCGATGCTTTTACCAATCCAGACTATATGCGCTACGCGGTAAAAACGCTGCTCGCCTGTTTGATCTGTTACACCTTCTACAGCGGCGTGGACTGGGAAGGCATTCACACTTGTATGCTGACCTGCGTGATCGTCGCTAACCCGAATGTTGGTTCGTCGTATCAGAAAATGGCGCTGCGTTTTGGCGGTGCCTTCTGCGGTGCAATTCTGGCGCTGTTATTCACGTTACTGGTCATGCCCTGGCTGGACAATATTGTCGAATTGCTATTTGTGCTGGCACCGATTTTCCTGTTGGGCGCATGGATTGCCACCAGCTCTGAACGCTCTTCTTATATCGGCACACAGATGGTGGTCACCTTCGCGCTCGCCACGCTCGAAAACGTTTTTGGCCCGGTGTACGACCTGGTGGAAATTCGCGATCGCGCCCTGGGTATCATCATTGGTACCGTGGTGTCCGCGGTGATTTACACCTTTGTCTGGCCTGAAAGTGAAGCGCGCACACTGCCGCAAAAACTGGCTGGCGCGCTGGGTATGTTGAGTAAAGTAATGCGGATCCCACGCCAGCAGGAAGTCACGGCTCTACGCACTTATCTGCAAATTCGTATAGGTCTGCATGCGGCGTTTAATGCCTGTGAAGAGATGTGCCAACGCGTGGCGCTGGAGCGTCAACTGGACAGCGAAGAACGCGCTTTACTGATGGAACGTTCGCAAACGGTTATTCGTCAGGGCCGCGATATTCTTCACGCCTGGGATGCAACCTGGAACTCGGCGCAGGCGCTGGATAACGCACTACAGCCGGACAGAGCAGGTCAGTTTGCCGACGCACTGGAGAAATACGCTGCCGGTCTGGCAACCGCACTCAGCCGTTCTCCTCAAATAACGCTTGAAGAGACACCCGCCTCGCAGGCCATCCTGCCCACCTTATTAAAACAGGAACAACACGTCTGCCAGCTTTTCGCCCGCTTGCCAGACTGGACAGCCCCGGCATTAACGCCCGCCAAGGAACAGGTACAAGGAGCCACGCAATGATCAATCGTCAACTTTCACGTCTGCTGTTGTGCAGCATTCTCGGCAGCACGACGCTGATTTCCGGCTGTGCCCTGGTACGTAAGGATTCTGCACCTCATCAACAGCTCAAACCGGAACAAATCAAACTGGCCGATGATATTCATCTTGCCAGCTCCGGCTGGCCGCAGGCGCAGTGGTGGAAACAACTCAATGACCCGCAGCTGGATGCGCTGATCCAACGGACGCTAAGTGGTTCACACACCCTCGCCGAAGCGAAACTGCGGGAAGAAAAAGCGCAGTCGCAGGCCGATTTGTTAGATGCCGGTTCACAATTACAGGTCGCAGCGTTAGGGATGCTCAACCGCCAACGTGTCTCGGCGAACGGCTTTTTAAGCCCTTATGCGATGGATGCGCCAGCACTGGGTATGGACGGGCCGTACTATACGGAAGCCACAGTAGGTTTGTTTGCCGGACTGGATCTCGATTTGTGGGGTGTGCATCGCTCAGCGGTTGCCGCTGCCATTGGCGCGCATAATGCCGCGCTGGCAGAAACCGCAGCAGTAGAGCTATCGCTGACCACGGGCGTAGCGCAGCTTTATTACAGTATGCAGGCCAGCTATCAGATGCTCGATCTGTTAGAACAAACTCGCGATGTGATTGATTACGCGGTAAAAGCGCACCAGAGTAAAGTGGCGCACGGTCTGGAAGCGCAAGTGCCTTTCCACGGCGCGCGGGCACAGATTCTGGCGGTCGATAAACAAATTGCTGCCGTTAAAGGGCAAATCTCCGAAACGCGAGAATCTCTGCGCGCATTGATTGGCGCGGGAGCCAGCGATATGCCGGAGATCAGACCGGTGGCATTACCGCAAGTCCAGACCGGCATTCCGGCGACACTCTCTTATGAGTTGCTCGCCAGACGCCCGGATCTGCAAGCCATGCGCTGGTATGTTCAGGCGTCATTAGATCAGGTGGATTCCGCGCGGGCGTTGTTCTACCCGAGCTTTGATATCAAAGCGTTTTTCGGCCTGGATTCTATCCACCTGGATACCTTATTCAAAAAAACCAGTCGCCAGTTCAACTTTATCCCAGGTCTGAAATTGCCGCTGTTTGACGGTGGACGGTTGAATGCCAATCTCGAAGGCACTCGCGCCGCCAGCAACATGATGATTGAACGTTACAACCAGTCAGTGCTGAATGCGGTGCGCGACGTTGCCGTCAACGGCACGCGTCTGCAAACGCTCAACGACGAGCGAGAGATGCAGGCTGAACGCGTGGAAGCAACGCGCTTCACCCAGCGCGCTGCCGAGGCCGCCTATCAGCGCGGCTTAACCAGCCGCTTACAGGCCACCGAAGCCCGGTTGCCAGTGCTTGCCGAGGAGATGTCATTACTGATGCTGGACAGCCGCCGGGTGATCCAAAGCATTCAGTTGATGAAATCGCTGGGCGGCGGGTATCAGGCAAGTCCCGTCGTCGAGAAAAAATAAAATGTCTGCCGCGTGATGGCTGTCACGCGGTATTTCGTTTCGTCACGTCAAAACTGACGACAGCCTGTTTTTCGTCAGAGTTTTGAATAAATAGTGCCCGTAATATCAGGGAATGACCCCAAATAAAATGTGGCATAAAAGATGCATACTGTAGTCGAGAGCGCGTATGCGTGATTTGATTAACTGGAGCGAGACCGATGAAAAAAGTCGTCACGGTTTGCCCCTATTGCGCATCAGGTTGCAAAATCAACCTGGTCGTCGATAACGGCAAAATCGTCCGGGCGGAGGCAGCGCAGGGGAAAACCAACCAGGGTACCCTGTGTCTGAAGGGTTATTATGGCTGGGACTTCATTAACGATACCCAGATCCTGACCCCGCGCCTGAAAACCCCCATGATCCGTCGCCAGCGTGGCGGCAAACTCGAACCTGTTTCCTGGGATGAGGCACTGAATTACGTTGCCGAGCGCCTGAGCGCCATCAAAGAGAAGTACGGTCCGGATGCCATCCAGACGACCGGCTCCTCGCGTGGTACGGGTAACGAAACCAACTATGTAATGCAAAAATTTGCGCGCGCCGTTATTGGTACCAATAACGTTGACTGCTGCGCTCGTGTCTGACACGGCCCATCGGTTGCAGGTCTGCACCAATCGGTCGGTAATGGCGCAATGAGCAATGCTATTAACGAAATTGATAATACCGATTTAGTGTTCGTTTTCGGGTACAACCCGGCGGATTCCCACCCAATCGTGGCGAATCACGTAATTAACGCTAAACGTAACGGGGCGAAAATTATCGTCTGCGATCCGCGCAAAATTGAAACCGCGCGCATTGCGGACATGCACATTGCACTGAAAAACGGCTCAAACATCGCGCTGTTGAATGCGATGGGTCATGTCATTATTGAAGAAAACCTGTACGACAAAGCGTTCGTCGCTTCCCGTACAGAAGGCTTTGAAGAGTATCGTAAAATCGTTGAAGGCTACACGCCGGAGTCGGTTGAAGATATCACCGGCGTCAGCGCCAGTGAGATTCGTCAGGCGGCACGGATGTATGCCCAGGCGAAAAGCGCCGCCATCCTGTGGGGCATGGGTGTAACCCAGTTCTACCAGGGTGTGGAAACCGTGCGTTCTCTGACCAGCCTCGCGATGCTGACTGGTAACCTCGGTAAGCCGCATGCGGGTGTAAACCCGGTTCGTGGTCAGAACAACGTGCAGGGTGCCTGCGATATGGGCGCGCTGCCGGATACGTATCCGGGCTATCAGTACGTGAAAGATCCGGCTAACCGCGAGAAATTCGCCAAAGCCTGGGGCGTGGAAAGCCTGCCAGCGCATACCGGCTATCGCATCAGCGAGCTGCCGCACCGCGCAGCGCATGGCGAAGTGCGTGCCGCGTACATTATGGGCGAAGATCCGCTGCAAACTGACGCGGAGCTGTCGGCAGTACGTAAAGCCTTCGAAGATCTGGAACTGGTCATCGTTCAGGACATCTTTATGACCAAAACCGCGTCGGCGGCGGATGTTATTTTACCGTCAACGTCGTGGGGCGAGCATGAAGGCGTGTTTACTGCGGCTGACCGTGGCTTCCAGCGTTTCTTCAAAGCGGTTGAACCGAAGTGGGATCTGAAAACGGACTGGCAAATCATCAGTGAAATCGCCACCCGTATGGGTTATCCGATGCACTACAACAACACCCAGGAGATCTGGGATGAGTTGCGTCATCTGTGCCCGGATTTCTACGGTGCGACTTACGAGAAAATGGGCGAACTGGGCTTCATTCAGTGGCCTTGCCGCGATACTTCAGATGCCGATCAGGGGACTTCTTATCTGTTTAAAGAGAAGTTTGATACCCCGAACGGTCTGGCGCAGTTCTTCACCTGCGACTGGGTAGCGCCAATCGACAAACTCACCGACGAGTATCCGATGGTACTGTCAACGGTGCGTGAAGTTGGTCACTACTCTTGCCGTTCGATGACCGGTAACTGTGCGGCACTGGCAGCGCTGGCTGATGAACCTGGCTACGCACAAATCAATACCGAAGACGCCAAACGTCTGGGTATTGAAGATGAGGCATTGGTTTGGGTGCACTCGCGTAAAGGCAAAATTATCACCCGTGCGCAGGTCAGCGATCGTCCGAACAAAGGGGCGATTTATATGACCTACCAGTGGTGGATTGGTGCCTGTAACGAGCTGGTTACCGAAAACTTAAGCCCGATTACGAAAACGCCGGAATACAAATACTGCGCCGTGCGCGTCGAGCCGATCGCCGATCAGCGCGCCGCCGAGCAGTACGTGATTGACGAGTACAACAAGTTGAAAACTCGCCTGCGCGAAGCGGCACTGGCGTAATACAGTCCTTTCTACAGCCTCCTTCCGGAGGCTGTTTTTTTATCCATTCGAACTCTTTATACTGGTTACTCCCTACCCAATCGTATTATCAAAATGAAAAAAATTATCGCATTGATGTTGTTTTTGACATTCTTTGCCCACGCGAACGACTCCGAGCCTGGCAGCCAGTATTTAAAGGCAGCAGAAGCCGGGGACCGACGCGCACAATATTTTCTTGCCGACAGCTGGTTTAGCTCCGGCGATTTGAGCAAAGCCGAATATTGGGCACAGAAAGCCGCCGACAGCGGTGATGCTGATGCCTGCGCGCTGTTGGCGCAGATCAAAATCACCAATCCGGTCAGTCTGGACTATCCACAAGCAAAAGTTCTTGCAGAGAAAGCAGCGCAAGCGGGGAGTAAAGAAGGTGAAGTAACGCTGGCGCATATTCTGGTAAATACGCAAGCGGGTAAACCGGATTATCCAAAGGCGATTTCGCTGTTAGAAAACGCTTCGGAAGATCTGGAGAACGACTCTGCCGTCGATGCCCAAATGCTGCTTGGTTTGATTTACGCCAACGGCGTGGGCATTAAGGCCGACGATGACAAGGCAACCTGGTATTTCAAACGCAGCTCTGCGATTTCCCGAACCGGTTATTCCGAGTACTGGGCGGGAATGATGTTCTTAAACGGTGAAGAAGGTTTTATCGAGAAGAACAAGCAAAAGGCGCTGCACTGGCTGAACCTGAGCTGTATGGAAGGGTTTGATACCGGTTGTGAAGAGTTTGAGAAATTAACCAACGGTTAAGGTAGGCCTGATAAGACGCGACAAGCGTCGCATCAGGCATTGATGTCGGATGCGGCGTAAACGCCTTATCCGACCTACAAAATCACGCTAAATCAGGCTATTGCGCAGTCTGGCGTAGGCCTGATAAGACGCGGTAAGCGTCGCATCAGATATTGATGTCGGATGCGGCGTAAACGCCTTATCCGACCTACAAAATCACCCTAAATCAAGCTATTGCGCAGTCTAGCGTAGGCCTGATAAGACGCGGCAAGCGTCGCATCAGGCATCCACACATTGCCGGGTGGATATCCCCGGCAATCTTCAATTATTGATCCGCAGTTTTATCAAATTTGCCCAGCACTTCGCGCTCATAAGCCAGCGCTTTCTTACGGTCAAATTTGTGTTCCCACTTGGCAATCACCAGCACCGCCAGCGCATTACCCACCACGTTCAGCGCAGTACGCGCCATGTCGAGGATACGGTCAACACCGGCAATAAACGCCAGACCTTCCAGCGGGATCCCTACGCTGCCCAGCGTTGCCAGCAACACCACAAACGACACGCCCGGCACTCCAGCAATCCCTTTCGAGGTCACCATCAGCGTCAGTACCAGAATGATTTCCTGCCAGATGGACAGGTCAATGCCATACAGCTGAGCGATGAAAATAGCGGCAATACTTTGATACAGCGTCGAACCATCAAGGTTAAAAGAGTAACCGGTCGGCACCACGAAACTGGTGATCGACGCCGGTGCACCGTAGGCTTCCATCTTCTCAATAATTCGCGGCAGCACGCTTTCAGAGCTGGCAGTGGAGTACGCCAGAATCAGCTCATCTTTCAGAATACGAATCAGGATCCAGACGCTTAACCCGCACAGGCGCGCCACAATTCCCAGCACTACCAGCGCGAAGAACAGAATGGCGAAATGCACCAGCAGCACCAGTTTCGCCAGTGGCCACAGAGACGAGAAACCAAAGTTAGCCACCGTCACCGCAATCAGCGCAAACACACCCACCGGCGCATAACGCATCACCATATGAGTCACTTTAAACATGGTTTCAGAGATGGAGCGGAACACGGTCACCAGCGGTTCACGATGCGTCGCGGGCAGGGAGGAAAGCCCCAGACCAAACAGCACCGAGAAGAAGATGATCGGCAGCATTTCGCCTTTCGCCATCGACGCCACAATGTTCGTCGGCACCAGCGACAAAATCGTGCCCATAATGCCGTGGGAACTGCTTTGTACCGCTTCCGTAGTGCTCTGATATTTCGAGATATCGACGGTCGCCAGCTGCGACATATCCACCCCGGCACCGGGCTGGAAGACGTTCGCCAGAGTGATCCCCAAAATGATGGCGACGGTGGTGATCACCTCGAAGTAAATAATGGTTTTCGCGCCAATACGCCCGAGCTGTTTGGCATCACCAACACCCGCGATACCCACCACCAGCGTGGAGATCACAATCGGCACAACAATCATTTTGATCAGATGGATGAAGATATCACCCGCCGGAGAGAGCAAATTGACGACCAGCCAGTCGCGGCTGTCGCTATGGTAGTGCAGGTAGCTTCCCAGGAGAATGCCCAGCACCATAGCAAACAGAATCTGCCAGGCCAGGCTGAATTTTAGATTTTTCATCAGAATAACTTCCTCAATGGAGCGCCGTTCCCCGTTCAGAAACGTGAGAACGTGACATACTGCCAGGGCATGAATTGTGTTGCGTTGGTTTGTAGATTTTTTTAACGCTTATGATCAGTATCATTTGCGCGGTATGTTGCGCAACCCTTTAACAACAGAGCTTTTCGCTGCATTAATGCATAATAACGCGAGTTTATGGCAGGATTAATGAATAACCATTTGTTATGGAAAGATTTTTATTTGTTTAATCTGCAATAATACTGATTGGTGATTATTTTTGGCATATGTTCATTCGATTATTTTTTATGCAGCTCAATAACATAATCTTCATCACCAGATGATTAATCTGATCTCCGCTGCAACAATTTCGCCATATTAATCGACTCGACCAGCTGTGTCCGGTTGATCCGGGGTGAGTTGAGATCCATCACTTTTTGCCATAGTTCGATGGCTTGCGCGTAATTCGCCTGCATAAACGCATCGGAAGCCAGCAGCATCAGAGCGGTGATTTCGTTAGAGTCCAGCGCGAGGGCTTTGTCGATCATTGCGCGAGTCTGGGCGGTCATATGCTGGCTGGCCTGGTAATAAAGCACCGTCGCCAGCGCCGCATACAGTTCAGCGTTCTCACCACGTAGTTGCAACGCCTGACGGTACGCCAGCAGCGAATTGCTGTAATCGTTTTGCCACAGATAATACTCGCCCAGTAACGCCCATTGTTCGCTGTTTTGTGGATTAGCGCGGATTTTATCCTGCAATGCCTGAAGCTGCGCTTCCGGGGTTTGCTGGCTGGCAAACTGATGTAGCGGATCGCGCTGACGCTGATACTCCGCACGCACCGCCTGCCATTTTGGACTTAGCAGATAACTGCCGACACAGAGAAATACCATCAATATCGTGAGTATTGTCAGCATTTTCACCGGTATTTGAGGCTGTTTCATCGCTTAGCCCTTACCCGCCAGAGGATCAGTATCATCAGCAGTAACAACACCACTGGCAGCGCCCACAACACCAGAGTCTGACCGGTTAACGGTGGGTTATAGCGAACAAAATCTCCGTAGCGTTCGGTCATCCAGCCAATTATTTCGACTTCACTTTTCCCCTCTTCCACCATGCTGTAAACCTGATGGCGCATACTGACTGCCACCGGCGCATTGGATTCCAGTAAGTTCTGATTCTGGCACTGCGGGCAGCGTAACTGGCTGGCAATATTTAACGCCTGTTCCTGTTGTTGCGGATTAGCGAATTGCCAGGTGTCTACAACCTGAGCGCGCGCAAAACAGGTAAATAACAGCAGTAGCGTGAGAAGCCCTTTATTCATCGCGCTTCCTCCCCCGCCATCCGCTTAACAATGCGCCCGCAATCATCAACAATCCTCCCCCCCAGATCCAGCGCACACCGCATTGTACATACAAACGAAAAGCGTAACGATCCGATCCGGTTTTCTCGCCCATGACCGCATACCAGTCATGGATACCATTCCAGCGAATTGACGGCTCCATCATTTGCTGACGACGTGCTTCGTAAAAACGCCGCTCCGGCGTTAATTCACCAATGCGTTGCTGATGGTCAAACAGCGCCACTATCGCTTTTTCGCTGGTGTAATTGCCTTTGGCTTGCAGATCGAGGCGCTCAAAACGGAAGGTGTATCCTGCCAGCGTCACCTGCTGACCCGGCTGTAAATTCAGGCTGATCTCCTGACGGCTGACGCTGGAGACCACGATCCCTGCGGCAAATAACAGCACGCCCGCATGAGCTACCAGCGCCGGAAGGTGCACGCGTTTGCCAGAGACAAACGTCGCCAGCACAATCACCACCAGCATCAACAGACCAAACGGTAACGTCGCGCGGTTAAAATACGGCGCGCCAACGGAGAGGCGTCCCCAGCCCAGCAGGCCGTAAATCATCGGATAAAGCGTTCCCACCAGCACGATCAATAGCACTGCGCAAAACAGCAACAGCGTAGCGAGGATTAACATTTCCCGCGATAATCCCGAAAAACGCACCGCCGGGCCACCGTCCCGCGCTCGCCAGCCATACAGAGCCAGAGACGAAAGGCTAATCAGTGCAAACAGGCCGAACAACGGCACGGCGCGGACGTTATCCAGTGCGAACGCATGAACCGAAACCAGAATGCCAGAACGGACAATTAAGGTGCCCAGCAGCGACAGCATCAGAGTAACTATCGCCAGCAACAGCGACCAGTGGCGGAAAATCCCCCGCTGGCGTGTCAGGGATAAACTGTGCAGCAGCGCAGTGGCAGAAAGCCAGGGTAATAAAGAGGCGTTTTCCACCGGATCCCAGAACCACCAGCCGCCCCAGCCCAGTTCGCAATAGGCCCACCAGGAACCGAGGATGATCCCCGCCGTTAATGCGCTCCAGCCAGGTAGTGCCCAGCGCCAGCAAATTCGGGCGCTGGCACCATCAAACTCGCCGCGCAGTAAACTCCCCAGCGCCACGCTCGCCGCCACCATCAAACCGCCATAGCCGAGATAAAGCAGCGGCGGATGGAAGATAAGACCGGGATGTTGCAGCATCGGATTGAGATCGCGGCCTTCGATTGCTGGTGGAAATATCCGCACGAAGGGATCGGACCACAGCACCACAAACAGTAGCAGTGCGGCGAGCATGAGAGATAAAACGGCTAGCGTCAGCGGAAATAGCGGATCGGTTTGCTGCCGATAATGCCAGGCAAACAGCGCGCTCCAGGCGGAAAGCAGCAGCACCCAAAGCAGCAGCGAACCTTCATGACCGCCCCACACCGCTGCCAGTTTGAGTTCCCACGACAGCAGGCTGTAGCTATGTTGGGCGACATAAATAACCGAGAAATCGCTGATGAGAAAACAATACGTCAGTACGCCAAAGGCGAGCAGCAGGAGCGCGAACTGCGCCAGAATGCCGATGCAAGTGAGTCGCATCATGGCAGGCCAGCGCAACCGCACTCCCGCGAAGGCCGTCAACGGGGTCAACACGTTGACCCCGAGACTTAACAACAACGCCAGAAAACCGACTTCAGGAAGGAATACGTCCAGAAACCACCTCTGTTCTGGCTTACGCCACCGTTAACTGCCCGGCGTAGAGAATGAAAAATCGCAACATCAACACGCCGACCAGGCTGGCCCCACACGCCGCCAGCACGGCAGGAATGCCGGAACTGCGATTGACCCACGGTTTGAGCAACATTGGCACAATCAGCCCCAGCCCGGCGACACCAAGCCAGAACCACCACGTCCAGAAACCGCCGCCCAATGCCGCCACCAGCGCACGCACTTTACCGTCATCGCCCAGGGCCAGTCCGACAAAAAACGCCACCAGCAGGAAGATTTCGCCCCATACCACAGGGATCTCCATACGGTGTACAAAGTGCGCTTCCGTGGAATGCGGGTTACTGCGTTGGCGTACCGCTATGGCGATCAGCGCCACCGCCGCACCGGACGAGATGCCGGAGAAGAGGAACAACACCGGCAGGATCGGGTTATTGAGGAACGGATACGATTTCAGCGCCGATAGCAGAAAGCCGGTATAAGCCCCCAGCATTACCGCCAGCACCAGCATCAATGTTTCCAGTCCGCGATGAACGGGCGTTAGCAGGCTCAGAACCTTTTGTACGATCCCCAGCTTCGGCAACCAGCGTTGTTGCAGGGCAAGCAAATCATGTTCAAAGATTTTCGCCAGCCATAGCACCAGCACCACCATGTAGAGCTGAAACAGCATCACCCCCATCGACATCACCGAGGTAAAACTGTAGTGGAACATCAGCTTCCAGAAGGTCCACGGCTTTGTCAGGTGGAAGACGAGGATCAACAGACCGAGGATCACCGCGCCAGGCCCGACAATCAGCGTGGTGCGCAGCAACGTACTGTCTGCACCGCCCGCCTGCGGGTAGAAGCGACGTAACAGCACGGCCAGCGTCACCAGACCAGCAGAAATACCAATCAAAAACAGGTAGATGGCAATCGGCCAGTCCCACACCAGCGATTCAAAATGAAATGCGGAAGTCTGCGTCATTGGCTCACCTCCCCGTATTTAAACGGTACGCGGTACAGCTTCGGTTTGGTTCCCAGCGCCAGCTTGTAGCGGTAAGTGGGCTTCTGGCGCAGCAGTTGCGAAATCTCACTGTTGGGATCGTCCAGATTGCCAAACGTCAGCGCCTTCGTCGGGCAAGCTTCAACGCACGCGGGCAGCTTACCGGCCTGCAAATTGGTCTTACGGCAGAAATCGCATTTGTCCGCTGTCTTCGTGACCGGATGGATAAAGCGCACGCGGTACGGACAGGCGGCGATGCAGTACTGACAACCGACGCAGAGATCCGGATTAACATCGACAATCCCGCTAGCGGCATCACGAAAAGACGCACCGGTCGGGCAGACGTCAACGCACGGCGCATGATCGCAGTGCTGGCAAGACTTACGGAAGAAGCGATATTTCACATCAGGAAATTCGCCCTGCGGCTCGCTACGAATAATCGTCAGGCGCGAGGCACCTTCCGGCACCTTGTTCACTTCCCGACAAGCATCCATACAGGCGGTACAGCCGATGCATAACGACTCGTCATGCACCATGCCGTAACGCACCCCATTGATATTCAACGTTTTCGCCACCACGCGTCCTGCGGTGCCGCTGACGGCTGCCAGCACGCCGACGCCGGTGAGAAACTGGCGACGAGACCAGGTCATGGCTGCTCCTTAAGCAACGGAACAGACGCCGGGTTAAAGTTCGGATTGGTACGCTGATCGCTGTGGCAATCGACGCAAATCTTAATCCGTCCTTTGTCACTTAACGTCTGCATCGTATCTTGCTGTGGATGCAGGGAATGGCAGCTGGCGCACGCCACTTTGGTTACGTGGACATCGTGTGGCCAGAACGCTTTTTGCAACTGTTCCGGCAGATGGCAGGACATACAGACGCTGTTCTGCTCTCCAACCTTGTACATCGGCTCGTTAAAGCGCATCACATCTTTCACCCCTTCGCGGTGTTGCGGTGATGGCTGGCCGTGACAGTTGGTGCAGGTGACCGGCAGTTTGTTATTCGGGTTGATAACGGAAGCATGTTTGCCATGCATACCTTCGGTATCTGGCTTATGACAGTCCAGACAGGCGGCATCCGGGTTACGCTGCTGGGTAACTTCGTAGCGATCACCAGATGCCTGCGCCGCAGGGGTAGCGGTAATTCCGTTCAGGCTCCACAACAGGCCCGACGCCAGCACCCCGGCAGTTAATAACGAACGTAATACGCTCATATTCACTCCATTGTGTTTTCCGCCCCTTGCGAGGCGGAACGGGGTTATTGGCTTAACAGACCGTTTTTACGTGCCTGCTCTTCCCACTGCGGGATCACCGTTTTGATGAAGTCCTGCTTCTCGGCCTTGATTTGTTCCATGTTCAGGCCAATGGCCTGCTGGGCTTTCTCTTTGGTCGAGATATCCGGGATCTGGATTTCATGGGTGATGCCTTTGGTCGCCAGCAGGCGCGCCAGTTTGGTGCGTGCATCCGCCGCTTTATCCATCGCCGTACCGAGCATCCTCAGACCTTCTTCCGGCGCGTGCATATGAATGCCGTGGGAAGCGATCGCCAGATCCCAACGCCACTGGGCATGACGGATATCGTCCTGAATCGGCTTCATTTCGGCTTCCGTCGCGCCTGCATCCAGCGCCGCTTTCGCTTCGAAGTGAGCGTGAACCAGTTGATCTTCAACCTTGATTTTCAGGTCGTTAATCGACTGCTTACGTTCCGCGACCACTTTTTGCAAGGCAGCTTTGTCCTGGGTATGGCAGTTCGCACAAGTCTGGGCGAAGTTATCAAACGGATTACCAATTTTATGGTCGGTGTAGAGTTTGCCTTCGGCGTTCTGCACTTTTGGCATATGGCAATCGATACAGGTCACGTTGTTTTTGCCATGAATGCCCGCTGTCCAGGTTTCATATTCCGGGTGCTGCGCTTTCAGCATTGGCGTTTTCGACAGGGAGTTAGTCCAGTCAGAGAAGGCAATTTTGTCGTAATACTGCTCCATATTTTCGACTTTCATGCCGTCATCCCACGGGAATTTAACCGCTTTGTTTTTGCCGTCGAAGTAATACTCCACATGGCACTGACCGCAAACCATCGATTGCTGGTCGAAACGTCCGGCTTTCTCAAAAGGTTTACCAATGGCTTCCATCGCGCGAGCCGCATACGGACGGGAAAGGGTTAACTCCGGTTTGCCTTTGGCGAACTCTGGTGAGGCGGTGTTATGGCAATCGGCACAACCTAAGTTGTTGACGATTTCCGGGCCGCCGCGCGCCCATTTTCCGTGGAAGTAGCCATCTTCGCCGTCTTTCTGGATCAGACGCGCCACATCCGGGCTTTTACAACTCCAGCATGCCATCGGTAGCGGACCATCTTCAGCGTTTTTCGGCGCACCGGTACGCAGGGTTTCACGCACATCGGTCACAGCAAAGGCATGTCCACGCGGCTTGTTGTAATCGCGCGAGAAGGGATACCCCGCCCACAGGATCACCAGCCGTGGATCTTCCGCCAGGGCGTCAACACGCTCTGACTGTTCCGAGGTGGCTTTCCAGGAGAGATATTGATCGGGATGTTGCGGGGCAAAGGTTTCATTCTTCGCTTCCACAGTTACAGGTTTTGCGGGAGTAGCCGTTTGTTCAGCGTGAACAGAAGTGAAAAAGAAAAAAGGAATCAATAAGCTGAAGATACGGCGTGCGTTTATTTTTATCCTTGTCATAGGGCTTCATCCGAATTGCGCCATTGTTGCAATGGCGGTTTTTATTGTTTTTCACGACAGTAACCGCACCTACACTGTCATGACATTGCTCGCCCCTATGTGTAACAAATAACCACACTGTGAATGTTGTCTTTAATCAATTGTAAGTGCATGTAAAATACCACTTTAGAGTTAGTCAGTATCTTCCTCTTTTTCAACAGCATGCATAACTGCATGTTCCTCAAAGAATTAATCAACTTTTGTTGCTGACCTTCAAAAATTACCCTGCCGTTTATTTGCACAATTCTACTTTTGCGTGATCTGTCGCCCAAATACTAAACAAAACTGCCAATACCCCTACATTTAACGCTTATGCCACATATTATTAACATCCTACAAGGAGAACAAAAGCATGAGTCAAATTCACAAACACACCATTCCTGCCAACATCGCAGACCGTTGCCTGATAAACCCTCAGCAGTACGAGGCGATGTATCAACAATCTATTAACGCACCAGATACCTTCTGGGGCGAACAGGGAAAAATTCTCGACTGGATCAAACCTTACCAGAAGGTGAAAAACACCTCCTTTGCCCCCGGTAATGTGTCCATTAAATGGTACGAGGACGGCACGCTGAATCTGGCGGCAAACTGCCTTGACCGCCATCTGCAAGAAAACGGCGATCGTACCGCCATCATCTGGGAAGGCGACGACGCCAGCCAGAGCAAACATATCAGCTATAAAGAGCTGCACCGCGACGTCTGCCGCTTCGCCAATACCCTGCTCGAGCTGGGCATTAAAAAAGGTGATGTGGTGGCGATTTATATGCCGATGGTGCCGGAAGCCGCGGTCGCGATGCTGGCCTGCGCCCGCATTGGCGCGGTGCATTCGGTAATTTTCGGCGGCTTCTCGCCGGAAGCCGTTGCCGGGCGCATTATCGATTCTAACTCACGGTTGGTGATCACTTCCGACGAAGGCGTGCGCGCCGGGCGTAGTATTCCGCTGAAGAAAAACGTTGATGACGCGCTGAAAAACCCGAACGTCACCAGCATTGAACATGTGGTGGTACTGAAGCGTACTGGCGGAAAAATCGACTGGCAGGAAGGGCGCGACCTGTGGTGGCACGACCTGGTTGAGCAAGCCAGCGATCAGCACCAGGCGGAAGAGATGAACGCCGAAGATCCGCTGTTTATTCTCTACACCTCCGGTTCTACCGGGAAGCCGAAAGGCGTGCTGCACACTACCGGCGGTTATCTGGTGTACGCGGCGCTGACCTTTAAATATGTCTTTGATTATCATCCGGGTGATATCTACTGGTGCACCGCCGATGTGGGCTGGGTTACCGGACACAGTTATTTGCTGTACGGCCCGCTGGCCTGCGGCGCGACCACGCTGATGTTTGAAGGCGTACCGAACTGGCCGACGCCTGCCCGTATGGCGCAGGTGGTGGACAAGCATCAGGTCAATATTCTCTATACCGCACCCACGGCGATCCGCGCGCTGATGGCGGAAGGCGATAAAGCGATCGAAGGCACTGACCGTTCGTCGCTGCGCATTCTCGGTTCCGTAGGCGAGCCAATCAACCCGGAAGCGTGGGAGTGGTACTGGAAAAAAATCGGCAACGAGAAATGCCCGGTGGTCGATACCTGGTGGCAGACCGAAACCGGCGGTTTCATGATCACCCCGCTGCCTGGCGCTACCGAGCTGAAAGCCGGTTCGGCAACACGTCCGTTCTTCGGCGTGCAACCGGCGCTGGTCGATAACGAAGGTAACCCGCTGGAAGGGGCCACCGAAGGCAGTCTGGTGATCACCGACTCCTGGCCGGGTCAGGCGCGTACGCTGTTTGGCGATCACGAACGTTTTGAGCAGACCTACTTCTCCACCTTCAAAAATATGTATTTCAGCGGCGACGGCGCGCGTCGCGATGAAGATGGCTATTACTGGATCACCGGGCGCGTGGACGACGTGCTGAACGTCTCGGGTCACCGTCTGGGAACGGCGGAGATTGAGTCGGCGCTGGTGGCGCATCCGAAAATCGCCGAAGCCGCTGTCGTCGGTATTCCGCACAATATTAAAGGTCAGGCGATCTACGCCTACGTCACGCTTAATCATGGGGAGGAACCGTCACCAGAACTGTACGCAGAAGTCCGCAACTGGGTGCGTAAAGAGATTGGCCCGCTGGCGACGCCAGACGTGCTGCACTGGACCGACTCCCTGCCTAAAACCCGCTCCGGCAAAATTATGCGCCGTATTCTGCGCAAAATTGCGGCGGGCGATACCAGCAACCTGGGCGATACCTCGACGCTTGCCGATCCTGGCGTAGTCGAGAAGCTGCTTGAAGAGAAGCAGGCTATCGCGATGCCATCGTAACCCACAATTGCCGGATGCGAGTCGGTAACGGTTTGTAGGCCTGATAAGACGCGACAGCGTCGCATCAGGCATTAATTGCCGGATGCGGCGTAAACGCCTTATCCGGCCTACATTCGGCAACGGCTGTAGGTCTGATAGACGCGACAGCGACGCATCAGGCATTGATTGCCGGATGCGGCGTAAACGCCTTATCCGGCCTACATTCGGCAACGGCTGTAGGCCTGATAAGACGCGACAGCGACGCATCAGGCGTTGATTGCCGGATGCGGCGTATAACGCCTTACCCGGCCTACATTCGGCAACGGCTGTAGGCCTGATAAGACGCGACAGCGACGCATCAGGCGTTGATTGCCGGATGCGGCGTAAACGCCTTATCCGGCCTACATTCGGCAAGGGTTACCCGAGCGTTAACCTTCTCCCATAAGGGAGCGGGAATTAAAACAATCCCTACATTACCTCTGGAGAATCTGTGATGAATGGTACGATTTATCAGCGGATAGAAGACAATGCGCATTTCAGGGAGTTAGTCGAAAAACGGCAACGGTTTGCCACCATCCTGTCGATTATTATGCTGGCAGTTTATATCGGCTTTATTTTACTGATCGCCTTCGCGCCCGGCTGGCTGGGCACTCCGCTGAATCCGAACACCAGCGTCACACGCGGTATTCCGATTGGTGTTGGGGTAATTGTGATCTCCTTTGTTCTCACTGGTATCTACATCTGGCGGGCGAACGGCGAATTCGACCGTCTTAATAATGAAGTCCTGCATGAGGTACAAGCATCATGAAAAGAGTTCTGACGGCGCTTGCCGCCACACTCCCTTTCGCAGCTAACGCCGCGGATGCTATTAGCGGGGCCGTAGAGCGCCAGCCAACAAACTGGCAGGCGATTATTATGTTCCTGATTTTCGTCGTGTTTACGCTCGGCATTACCTACTGGGCGTCAAAACGCGTACGTTCGCGTAATGACTACTACACGGCAGGCGGCAATATCACCGGTTTTCAGAACGGGCTGGCGATTGCCGGGGACTATATGTCCGCCGCCTCATTCTTGGGGATCTCCGCGCTGGTGTTTACCTCCGGCTATGACGGGCTGATCTACTCGTTGGGCTTCCTGGTGGGCTGGCCAATCATTCTGTTCCTGATTGCCGAACGTCTGCGTAACCTGGGACGCTACACCTTTGCCGATGTAGCCTCTTACCGCCTGAAACAAGGGCCGATTCGTATTCTTTCGGCCTGTGGTTCTCTGGTGGTGGTGGCGCTTTACCTTATCGCTCAGATGGTAGGCGCAGGTAAACTGATCGAGCTGCTGTTTGGCCTTAACTATCATATTGCGGTGGTACTGGTCGGCGTGCTGATGATGATGTACGTCCTGTTCGGCGGCATGCTGGCGACCACCTGGGTACAGATTATCAAAGCCGTGCTGTTGCTGTTCGGTGCCAGCTTTATGGCCTTTATGGTGATGAAACACGTCGGCTTTAGCTTCAACAATCTGTTCAGCGAAGCGATGGCGGTACACCCGAAAGGTGTCGACATCATGAAGCCGGGCGGGCTGGTGAAAGATCCCATCTCCGCGCTCTCTCTGGGGCTAGGGCTGATGTTTGGTACGGCTGGCTTGCCGCACATTCTGATGCGCTTCTTTACGGTCAGCGATGCCCGCGAAGCGCGTAAGAGCGTGTTCTACGCTACCGGATTTATGGGCTACTTCTATATTCTGACCTTTATTATCGGCTTCGGCGCGATCATGCTGGTTGGTGCGAATCCGGAATATAAAGACGCGGCGGGCCATCTGATTGGTGGTAACAACATGGCGGCAGTTCACCTGGCGAATGCAGTGGGTGGCAACCTGTTCCTCGGCTTTATTTCAGCGGTTGCTTTCGCCACCATTCTTGCGGTGGTTGCGGGTCTGACGCTGGCGGGCGCATCGGCGGTGTCTCACGACCTGTACGCTAACGTCTTCAAAAAAGGGGCGACCGAACGTGAAGAGCTGCGGGTATCGAAAATCACCGTCCTGATTTTGGGCGTGATTGCAATAATCCTCGGCGTGCTGTTTGAGAATCAGAACATCGCCTTCATGGTAGGCCTGGCGTTTGCCATCGCGGCGAGCTGTAACTTCCCAATCATTCTGCTTTCCATGTACTGGTCAAAACTGACCACGCGTGGCGCAATGATGGGCGGCTGGCTGGGGCTGATTACCGCTGTAGTGCTGATGATCCTCGGCCCGACGATTTGGGTACAGATCCTCGGTCACGAAAAAGCCATCTTCCCGTATGAATACCCGGCGCTGTTCTCTATCAGCGTGGCATTCCTCGGCATCTGGTTCTTCTCGGCAACCGATAACTCAGCGGAAGGCGCGCGTGAGCGTGAACTGTTCCGTGCGCAGTTTATCCGCTCCCAGACCGGCTTTGGCGTTGAGCAAGGCCGCGCGCATTAATCTCTCCCCTTCCCCGGTCGCCTGACCGGGGAATACTCTTCCTCTGCAAAATGCATCACCTTTTCCCATAATATTAAACAAATAAACGCATTAAAAAATGAGCGATTTTTGACAGTCGTAGAAAATGATAATGCAGAGAATATGCCTTTTCTTTCTTGTTAATTATAAGGATATTTTATGTGCTACAATGGTTTAAATAATATGTTTTTCCCTCTTTGCCAGATTAACAATAACCACTCTGTCACAAGTCCATCAAATACAAAGAAAACAAAATCAGATAATTACAGAAAACATCATAAAAACACGTTAATTGACAATAAAGCCCTCTCTCTTTTCAAAATAGATGATCATGAAAAAGTGATAGGCTTGATTCAGAAAATGAAAAGATTTTATGATAGTTTACCATCAGGAAAAATCACGAAAGAAACGGACAGGAAAATACATAAATATTTTATAGATATAGCTTCACATGCAAATAATAAATGTGACGATAGAATTACGAGAAGAGTTTACCTTAATAAAGATAAGGAAGTGTCCATTAAGGTAGTATATTTTATAAACAATGTCACCGTCCATAATAATACTATCGAAATCCCACAGACAGTAAATGGTGGTTACGATTTTTCACACCTTAGCCTGAAAGGCATCGTGATTAAAGATGAAGATTTATCCAATTCGAATTTTGCAGGTTGCAGACTACAAAACGCTATTTTCCAGGACTGTAATATGTATAAAACGAATTTTAATTTCGCTATAATGGAAAAAATACTTTTTGATAATTGTATTCTCGATGACTCAAATTTCGCTCAGATAAAAATGACTGACGGAACTCTAAATGCATGCTCCGCTATGCATGTTCAATTCGTCAATGCAACAATGAATAGAGCCAATATTAAAAATACCTTCCTTGATTATTCAAATTTTTATATGGCGTACATGGCTGAGGTAAATCTTTATAAAGTAATAGCGCCATATGTTAATTTATTTAGAGCCGATCTTAGTTTCTCTAAACTCGATTTAATTAACTTTGAACATGCTGATCTGTCTCGCGTCAATCTGAACAAAGCAACCCTCCAGAATATAAACTTAATTGATAGCAAACTCTTTTTTACGCGGCTGACAAATACATTCCTTGAAATGGTTATATGTACCGGCTCTAATATGGCTAATGTTAATTTTAATAATGCCAATTTAAGCAACTGCCATTTCAACTGTTCTGTTTTAACAAAAGCCTGGATGTTTAATACCCGTCTCTATCGGGTTAATTTCGAAGAGGCTAACGTGCAGGGAATGGGCATTACCATTCTCCGTGAGGAGGAAAATATCCCCATTAATAGTGATACCCTGATAACACTACAGAAATTCTTTGAAGAAGATTGTACCTCTCATACTGGCATGTCACAAACTGAGGATAATATTCATGCAGTCGCTATGAAGATTACTGCAGATATTATGCGAGATGCAGATTGAGGTTAAGCCGAAGAACAGCCAATGAATTGACTTTAAAAGAGAGATAACTTATTTGTTTTAGAATCATGTATGTTAGCCCGAGCTAACCTGTTAAAGGTGCAAAAGATTGCACCTTTTTCAAATTACCTCGGGCCTGGTTACGTCGCTTTCGGCTTACTGATTTTCCTCAATCAACAACGCTTCAAGCAAATCGAGATCGTGCAGTAATTTTTGCAGCGTTTCGTTGCTGATCTCCCGCGTGGCGCGCAGGTGGTACAGTTCAGCACGTTCAGAACGCAATGCCGCCAGACGGAAGCGACGCTCAAGGTTCTCTTCCTGCACGGAACTTTCAACGTCGTTACGTCCATCGGCGCGACGACGCAGGTTACCAATGACGCGAGAACTGACCTCCGTAAGCAGCTGGTTATCGATATTCTCTTCGGTATCCGCCGCCAGACGCTCCTCCATTTTCTGGATCGCCACAATCGCCACTTCTGCCGTTGCCGCTCGCGCAATACGTTCCTCTTTCAATTGTTGCGAATGGTCCGCGACTTCAATGTGTTGTAGCAGAATAGGCAACATCACCACGCCGACAAACAGCGAGAAGAGAATGACACCAGCCGCCAGGAATACCAGCTCGTAGCGCGCCGGGAAGACGTTACCATCCGGCAAGAGCAGCGGGATAGAGAGCACACCAGCCAGAGTGATCGCCCCACGCACCCCGGCGAAAGACGCGATCAGGATTTCTCGTGTGGTCCACGAACCAAACTCCATCGGCTTCTTCTTCAGGAAGCGGTTGCTGAACTTTTTCATCGTCCACAGCCAGCCGAAACGGACCAGCATCAGCGCCGCATAAATCAGAATGATATCGGTAAACAGCATCCAGATTTCGACGTTAGGGTCGATTTCTGCCGCCATCAGCGACGTCTCCAGAATACCCGGCAGCTGCAGACCTAACAGCAGGAATACCATGCCGTTAAAGACAAATTCCAGCATCGCCCAGGTACTGTTTGCGCGCAGGCGCATTGCCAGCGGCGCACGGCGCATCACACCGGAGCGGGTGATGGTCATCCCGGCGGCAACCGCAGCGAGGATGCCGGAAACGCCAATATGTTCGGCAATCAGATAAGAAGCGAATGGCAGCAAGAACAGTAGAACAATCTGCGTCGCGGGTTCATCACCGCCCCAGCGGCTGAGGAATCGCAGCGAGCGACCATACAGCCAGCTCACTACAAAACCGGCGAGAATACCGCCAATGGCCACTTTCATAAATTCGACCGTCGCACCGCCGACGGTGAAGATCATCGTCCCCATCGCCACTGCTACGGCAAACTTCAACGACACCAGGCCAGAGGCGTCATTCATCAACGCTTCGCCCTGCAAAATGCCCATGATTTTTTTCGGGATGCGCCCTTCGCCAACAATCCCGGAGAGCGCCACAGCATCGGTCGGAGAAAGCACCGCCGCCAGCGCAAAGGCGGGGATCAGCGGAATGCCCGGCACCACCCAGTAAATAAGGAAGCCAATGCCGACCACGGTGACCACCACCAGCGCCAGCGCGAGGCCGAAAATCTCTCGACCATGTTCGAGAAATTCACGGGTCGGCGTTTTCCAGCCATCAGCGAACAGCAACGGCGGGATAAACAAGACTAAAAAGAGTTCAGGATCAAACTCCACATGCAAACCAAACGTCGGCCACGCCAGTAGCGCACCGATGGCGATTTGCATAAGCGGAAGCGGGATCTGAAAGGGCATGACACGAGTGACCACCCCGGACAGCGAGACCACGAGGGTCATTATCAGTATGGTGAAGAAGATTTCCATGCGTTCCCTGTTTGCGATGTTTTTTATGATCTGAGAAAGACGTTATGCCTGAATTCTCATTTTTTCAGAATATCGCAAAAGCTCACACAATGTGCGGAGAAAATAAAAACGGGCAGCCATTGCCACCCGTTTTCAGAATCATATGAAAGATTAGATAGCCCAGCCACCCGCATAGAAGGTCACCAGCGCCACAGCGATAACGACCGTACCGATGTTCAACTTGCGCCATTCGCCGGAAACCAGACGACCAATCACCAGAGTCGCGAAGCCGATCATGATGCCTGTTACGATGTTACAGGTCAGCACGATGAATACCGCCGTAACCAGACCCGCCATCGCATCAACAAAATCAGCAAAGTCGATTTTCGCCACGTTACTCAGCATCAGCAGGCCAACGTACATCAGCGCCGGAGCCGTTGCATACCCCGGAACGAGGTAAGAGAGCGGAGAGAGGAACAGAATCAGCAGGAACAGCACGCCAACGGTGATAGCCGTCAACCCGGTTTTACCGCCCGCCGCCGTACCCGCCGCAGACTCGATGTATACCGCTGCCGGAGCTGCACCCACCAGGCCAGAGAAAACGCTGCTCATGGAGTCGGTGGTCAGTGCTTTCCCACCGTCAATGATCTGCCCATCTTTATCCAGCAGGTTCGCCTGACCGGCGACGGCGCGGATAGTTCCGGTGGCATCAAATACTGCCGTCATCACCAGCGCCAGAACGCTTGGCAGGACTACAGGATTCAGCGCGCCCATAATGTCCAGGCTACCAATCAGTGAATTGCCGTTTTCATCGCTCAATGAAGGCATGGCGAAAACGCCGGAGAAATGGACGTTAGGATCGAAGATCAAACCGACAATTGAGATACCGATAATGGTCAGCAGAATGCCACCAGGGACTTTCAGTTTTTCCAGGCCGATGATCACCGCCAGACCTACCAGTGACATAATCACCGGGAAGGTCGCGAAATCACCCAGCGCAACGGGCAGACCATCAAGCGGGTTTTTAATCACCAGACCGACACCATTAGCGGCAATGAGCAGCAGGAACAGACCGATACCGATCCCCGTGCCGTGCGCCACACCGTGCGGCAAGTTGCGCAAAATCCAGCTACGGATACCCGTGGCAGAAATTACCGTAAACAGTACACCCATCAGGAACACAGCACCCAGCGCGACAGGTACGCTAATATGTTGCCCCAGCACCAGACTGAATGCGGTAAACGCCGTCAGGGAGATGGCGCAACCAATCGCCAACGGCAGATTAGCCCACAGACCCATCACGATAGAACCGAGTCCGGCAACCAGACAGGTCGCAACGAAAACTGCCGCAGGCGGGAAGCCTGCTTTACCCAACATGCCTGGAACGACGATAACCGAGTAGACCATCGCCAGAAATGTTGTTAACCCGGCAACCACTTCCTGACGGACAGTGCTTCCACGTTGTGAAATTTTAAACCAGGCGTCGAGTGAACCGCCGGTACGCGCTGATGGCGTAGACATAAGAAAACATCCCCTGAGAGTTTAATTTTCGTCAAGATGCGTGGCGGACAATCCCCTGCCAGCGAAACGTTATCTTCCTGCTCCAGGTTTGCGACAAATTGGTGCGTCGCAAAAAAGCAAACGTTTAGCTCCGCGCATACAAAACGGGTGGTAAAAAAAGCAAACGATTATCCGGCGATCATAGCGGCTTTTTCAACCGAAGTTTGCTGCTTTTTTCTCTTTTATTGTCTTGACGATGAAAAACCAGGCAATTGATGCGCAAACGTTATCGTCGATGCGCAAGATTGCAGCGTTATCGAGCCATATACCGTTCAGGATTGCGATAAAAAATCGTCTGAGATGACAAAAATATTGCGGCTAAAAAGTGTACTTTTACTCTGGCGAAGAAACGCCGGTGACATACAATTAAAGCATCAACACCAACCGGAACCTCCACCACGTGCTCGAATGAGGTGTGTTGACGTCGGGGGAAACCCTCCTGTGTACCAGCGGGATAGAGAGAAAGACAAAGACCGGAAAACAAACTAAAGCGCCCTTGTGGCGCTTTAGTTTTGTGTTTGCGAATAATTCCAAAAGAGCTCGATCAGTCCCCTCGCCCCTTCGGGGAGAGGGTTAGGGTGAGGGGAACAGGCAGCACCAGTGCAAATATTTACCCTCACCCTAAAGGGCGAGGGAGAAAATCGCCCCCATATTAACGATGAGTCAGCTTGCCCTTGTGGCGCTTTAGTTTTGTTCATCTTCCAGCAAGCGTGCGCCTGTGCCTTCTTCTCCTAAGCGGTCGCCCGGGTTACGCAATGGGCAATCACTGCGCGAAAGGCAGCCACAACCAATACATCCGTCCAGTTCGTCACGCAGCGCCACTAAGGTATGAATGCGCCGATCCAACTCTTCTCGCCATTGGGACGAAAGCTGTTTCCACTCTTTCGCACTTAATGTATGCCCTTCGGGCAACACGCCAAATGCTTCACGAATGGTCGCTAGCGGAATGCCAATACGCTGAGCAATTTTGATGATTGCGACATATCGCAACACATCACGTTTATATCGCCGCTGATTGCCACTATTACGGATACTGCTAATCAACCCTTTGCTTTCATAGAAATGCAGCGCCGATACCGCCACACCGCTGCGTTTCGCCACTTCGCCGGGGGTTAGCAGCGCTTTAATGCGGGGTAATTTCTTTTCCATAAATCGCTTTACCTCAAGTTAACTTGAGGAATTATACTCCCCAACAGATGAATTAACGAACTGAACACTGAAAAGAGGCAGATTTATGTCCCATCAGAAAATTATTCAGGATCTTATCGCATGGATTGACGAGCATATTGACCAGCCGCTTAACATTGATGTCGTCGCAAAAAAATCAGGCTATTCAAAGTGGTACTTACAGCGGATGTTCCGCACGGTGACGCATCAGACACTTGGTGATTACATTCGCCAACGCCGCCTGTTACTGGCCGCCGTTGAGTTGCGCACCACCGAGCGTCCGATTTTTGATATCGCAATGGACCTGGGTTATGTCTCGCAGCAGACCTTCTCCCGCGTTTTCCGTCGGCAGTTTGATCGCACTCCCAGCGATTATCGCCACCGCCTGTAGTTTTATTACCCGCGCGTTAACTCCCGCGCGGGTAATTGCTCCATCCATTGCATAAACACCTGCGGCGGCATCGCCTTCGCAAAGAACCATCCCTGGCAATAGCGCACGCCGCGTTTGCGCAGCCAGTTAACCTGCTCCTCAGTTTCGACGCCTTCAGCGATCGTTTTTAATCCCAGGCTGTGCGCCAGCTCGATGATATGTTCCGCAATCAAATGACTGGTTTTATGGGTGGTCAGCGTCTCAACAAACGATTTATCGATTTTCAAAATATCGACATTCAATGATTTAAGGTTATGCAAGTTAGAGTAGCCAATACCAAAATCATCAATTGCCACTTCGTAACCAGCCTGGCGGAAAGCCAGAATAATCGGCGTCATTTTGTCGACATCAAGAAATGCATGTTCAGTCACTTCAAATTTAATTTGCTGCGGACGCACCGCGTATTGCTCTGTTTTCTGGTTGGTTCGCGCTATCAACCGTGACGTATGAAAATCGGAGGCCGACAGGTTAATAGAAACATAGCGATCGGCATGTGTTGCCAGGTACGCGCCCAGATCGCGGAAGACATTATCAATAACATAATCAGTTACCTGTCCGATCATCCCCTCCTTTTCTGCCAGCGGAATAAACTCTGCCGGATTCATTACTTGCCCCTGCTCACCAGGCCAACGTAACAATGCTTCAGCTCCGATACATTTTTCTGTTTTGATATCGATTATTGGCTGGTAATAAAGGCAAAGTTGATGTTTTTCGAGGGCGCGTTGCAATTTGCGTTTGGGAGACAAATAGTTTTGTCGAATACGTAGCCAGAGTAATAACAGAACAAGACTCCCCAAAATACCGGCGGGTAACGCAAAAATAAGATGATTATAAAAATGCGCTATAAGACGTTGATATGAAGTCGCAACAATGGCTGCAATTGGGCGTTTTGTCGAATAAACTGTCGCATATAAATAGCCATTTTTTTGTACGGTTAAATCATTCAAATGAATCAGCGGAGAAAACGTTGCTGCCGAGGCCTCGTTGCTTAACGAGAAAAAGGTTTTCGTTACCGTATCATACACACCCCATTGCAATGTCGGATCATCAGACATCACTTCACTCCAGAAGAGAGGGTTGATGACCACCACATAATTTCCCCGCTGCATATAGGTCATTTTATAGCCAGAGAAAAAAGGCGTATCGCGGTAATAATAGATAGAAACGTTAGGTTCACGCTTATAATCGGCCGGTGTAATCGTATAGCCGTTTACAGGCGCTATCAGCGATGAGCATAAAAAATGGTTATCACGGGCATAGATCAATTCATTAATATAAAGATAGCCACGAATAATATTCAACATTCGCTTTTGATGGGCTGGAGTGCAAACTTGCCCCTGATAGCGTTCTGCTGCATCGCTCACTAAATCTGCCTGGCGAATGACCAGCTCGGATTTATCCAGCGCCAGCTGAGCAAAAGTTTGGAGCTGACTATTCACTTCTGATTTTGCCCAAAGGAAGGCAATCCATAGCGACAGAATGATGGGAAAGAGAACTAAAAAGATAATGCCCGGCAACGCCAGTAATTGGTGTCGTGCATGATGACTCATTGCTATCAATTTCCTGCCTGTTTATACCCGGTCATTGCAAGGTGAAAACCCTGGTTATCGACGTCTTTAGATAAATCTTACGGTATAAATAGCACTTTTGCCTGATTTGAAATTGATACCTTTTTAATCGTCACCTGAATAAAAATAATTCATTGATATTCAAAACTAATTTCCTACAGGAATGCAGAAGCGGCGGGAAGATATGCCCTTAATGCCGCTGAAAAAACACATAATCTGTACGGCAATAAAAGTCACGGCCTAATCTGGCTAACAAACAATCAATTGTGATATAGTTCACAAAATTAATGAAACAAACAGAGTGTTTCTTTTTTGTGTTCTGCAAGCCCCGCGATAGCCAGATTGTATCACGCCTCCCGTGAACAACGCCGCGCTGTCCAGGGCATCGGCTCTTTTCAGAGGAATTGTTTGATGGCTACCCTCACCACTGGCGTGGTTCTTCTTCGCTGGCAACTTCTTAGTGCCGTAATGATGTTTCTGGCCAGTACACTCAACATCCGTTTTCGTCGGTCTGATTATGTCGGGCTTGCAGTGATCAGCAGCGGTCTGGGCGTGGTTTCTGCCTGCTGGTTCGCAATGGGGTTGCTTGGCATCACAATGGCGGATATCACCGCCATCTGGCACAACATCGAGTCGGTGATGATAGAAGAGATGAATCAGACACCGCCACAATGGCCAATGATTTTAACTTGATATGTAGAAGCCTCCATAACGGAGGCTTCTTTTTTATGGCTGGCAGATGCTTTAATCATCCACCTTAAAACAATATAACCTATTGTTTTAATGACAAATCAGAACGGAATGTCGTCATCAAAGTCCATCGGCGGCTCGTTAGACGGCGCTGCCGGAGCGGACTGCTGCGGGCGAGACTGCGCGCCGCCGCTGAACTGATTGCCACCCTGCGGCTGCTGAGGCTGACCCCAACCGCCCTGCGGCTGACCACCACCGATATTGCCACCTGCAGGAGCGCCACCACCCTGACGACCACCCAGCATCTGCATGGTGCCGCCAACGTTCACCACGACTTCTGTGGTGTAGCGATCCTGACCGGATTGATCGGTCCATTTGCGGGTACGCAGCTGACCTTCGATATAAACCTGAGAACCTTTACGCAGATATTCGCTGGCTACTTCTGCCAGTTTGCCGAACAGCACAACGCGGTGCCATTCAGTCTGCTCTTTCATCTCGCCGGTCGCTTTATCACGCCAGGATTCGGAAGTAGCCAGCGTAATGTTGGCAACAGCGCCACCATTTGGCATGTAGCGTACTTCCGGGTCCTGACCCAGATTACCAACGAGAATAACCTTGTTTACGCCTCTGCTGGCCATGTTCGTGTCTCCTGAAAAAAAATCGTTCTGAATAAGTGTAAACGCGCGATTGTACCATTACCAATAGCGCTTTTACTATGTTGTGACCTAGGTTCCGGGAAACAAACCTGGCCAGACATTGTTACACAACACTCCGGGTAATGCATTCCAATACTGTATATTCATTCAGGTCAATTTGTGTCATAATTAACCGTTTGTGATCGCCGGTAGCACCATGCCACCGGGCAAAAAAGCGTTTAATCCGGGAAAGGTGAATGGATAAGATCGAAGTTCGGGGCGCCCGCACCCATAATCTCAAAAACATCAACCTCGTTATCCCCCGCGACAAGCTCATTGTCGTGACCGGGCTTTCGGGTTCTGGCAAATCCTCGCTCGCTTTCGACACCTTATATGCCGAAGGGCAGCGCCGTTACGTTGAATCCCTTTCCGCCTACGCGCGGCAGTTTCTGTCACTGATGGAAAAGCCGGACGTCGATCATATTGAGGGGCTTTCTCCTGCCATCTCAATTGAGCAGAAATCAACGTCTCATAACCCGCGTTCTACGGTGGGGACAATCACCGAAATCCACGACTATTTGCGTTTGTTGTTCGCCCGCGTTGGCGAGCCGCGCTGTCCGGACCACGACGTCCCGCTGGCGGCGCAAACCGTCAGCCAGATGGTGGATAACGTGCTGTCGCAGCCGGAAGGCAAGCGTCTGATGCTACTCGCGCCAATCATTAAAGAGCGCAAAGGCGAACACACCAAAACGCTGGAAAATCTGGCAAGCCAGGGTTACATCCGTGCTCGTATTGATAGCGAAGTCTGCGATCTTTCCGATCCGCCGAAACTGGAACTGCAAAAGAAACATACCATTGAAGTGGTGGTTGATCGCTTCAAGGTGCGTGATGATCTTTCCCAACGTCTTGCCGAGTCGTTTGAAACTGCGCTGGAGCTTTCCGGTGGTACCGCGGTAGTTGCCGATATGGACGATCCAAAAGCGGAAGAGCTGCTATTTTCCGCCAACTTCGCCTGCCCAATTTGCGGCTACAGTATGCGTGAACTGGAACCACGCCTGTTTTCGTTTAACAACCCGGCGGGTGCCTGCCCGACCTGTGACGGCCTTGGCGTACAGCAATATTTCGATCCTGACCGCGTGATCCAGAATCCGGAACTGTCGCTGGCAGGTGGTGCGATCCGAGGCTGGGATCGCCGCAACTTCTATTACTTCCAGATGCTGAAATCGCTGGCAGATCACTATAAGTTCGACGTCGAAGCGCCGTGGGGCAGCCTGAGCGCGAACGTGCATAAAGTGGTGTTGTACGGTTCTGGCAAAGAAAACATTGAATTCAAATACATGAACGATCGTGGCGATACCTCCATTCGTCGTCATCCGTTCGAAGGCGTGCTGCACAATATGGAGCGCCGTTATAAAGAGACGGAATCCAGTGCGGTACGCGAAGAATTAGCCAAGTTTATCAGCAATCGCCCGTGCGCCAGCTGCGAAGGGACACGTCTGCGTCGAGAAGCGCGTCATGTGTATGTCGAGAATACGCCGCTGCCTGCTATCTCCGACATGAGCATCGGTCATGCGATGGAATTCTTCAACAATCTCAAACTCGCAGGTCAGCGAGCGAAGATTGCGGAAAAAATTCTTAAAGAGATTGGCGATCGCCTGAAATTCCTCGTTAACGTCGGCCTGAATTACCTGACACTTTCCCGCTCGGCAGAGACACTTTCTGGCGGTGAAGCCCAGCGTATCCGTCTGGCGAGCCAGATTGGTGCGGGCCTGGTTGGCGTTATGTACGTGCTCGATGAGCCGTCTATCGGCCTGCACCAGCGCGATAACGAGCGCCTGTTGGGTACGCTTATCCATCTGCGCGATCTCGGTAATACCGTGATTGTGGTGGAGCACGACGAAGACGCGATTCGCGCCGCTGACCATGTGATCGACATTGGCCCGGGCGCAGGTGTACACGGCGGTGAAGTGGTCGCAGAAGGTCCACTGGAAGCGATTATGGCAGTGCCTGAGTCGTTGACCGGGCAGTACATGAGCGGCAAACGCAAGATTGAAGTGCCGAAGAAACGCGTTCCGGCGAATCCGGAAAAAGTGCTGAAGCTGACAGGCGCACGTGGTAATAACCTGAAAGACGTGACGCTGACGCTGCCAGTCGGTCTGTTTACCTGCATCACAGGGGTTTCAGGTTCCGGTAAATCGACGCTGATTAACGACACACTGTTCCCGATTGCCCAACGCCAGTTGAATGGTGCGACCATCGCCGAACCGGCACCGTATCGCGATATTCAGGGGCTGGAGCATTTCGATAAAGTGATCGATATCGACCAAAGCCCAATTGGTCGTACTCCGCGTTCTAACCCAGCGACCTATACCGGCGTGTTTACGCCTGTGCGCGAACTGTTTGCGGGCGTACCGGAATCCCGTGCGCGCGGCTATACGCCGGGACGTTTCAGCTTTAACGTCCGTGGCGGACGCTGCGAAGCCTGTCAGGGCGACGGCGTGATCAAAGTGGAGATGCACTTCCTGCCGGATATCTACGTACCGTGCGACCAGTGCAAAGGCAAACGCTATAACCGTGAAACGCTGGAGATTAAGTACAAAGGCAAAACCATCCACGAAGTGCTGGATATGACCATCGAAGAGGCGCGTGAGTTCTTTGATGCCGTACCTGCACTGGCGCGTAAGCTGCAAACGTTGATGGACGTTGGTCTGACGTACATTCGCCTGGGGCAGTCCGCAACCACACTTTCTGGTGGTGAAGCCCAGCGCGTGAAGCTGGCGCGTGAGCTGTCAAAACGCGGCACCGGGCAGACGCTGTATATTCTTGATGAGCCGACCACCGGTTTGCACTTCGCCGATATTCAGCAACTGCTCGACGTACTGCATAAACTGCGCGATCAGGGCAACACCATTGTGGTGATTGAGCACAATCTCGACGTGATCAAAACCGCTGACTGGATTGTCGACCTGGGACCGGAAGGCGGCAGTGGCGGCGGCGAGATCCTCGTCTCCGGTACGCCAGAAACCGTCGCGGAGTGCGAAGCTTCGCATACGGCACGCTTCCTCAAGCCGATGCTGTAATCGTTAAGGCCGCTTTCTGAGCGGCCTTTTCCTTTCAGAGTTGCACCAGCAATTTACGTTTTTCTTCCGGCAGCAAATTCACCGCCTGCTGATAAGACGCATCCACCAGATAATAGATTTGCGAATCCGGTAGCGATCCGTCGAGATACACGGTGCTCCAGTGCGCTTTATTCAGATGGCGGCTTGGACGCACATCGCTGTGCTGCTGACGTAGCAGCTCCGCCAGCTCCGGGCTGGTTTTCAGCGAAACCGCCGGGCGATTTTCTACTTCTTTCACCATCGCAAACAGTACATCTTCCACTTTGATCTGCGTCGCTTTCCAGTCGTTATGCACGCTCTGTTCTGCGCCTGGTTTTGCCATGCAATATTGTAGCAACTCCGAAATGGTCATTTTTTACTCCCCTTGTAGTGTCGCGATAATGCGACGCGATCCGCCGTGGATGCGATGTTCCCCCAGCCAGATGCCTTGCCAGGTGCCGGTCTGAATACGCCCTTTATGCACCGGCAATACAAGCGATGTTCCCAGCATTGAGGATTTGATATGAGAAGGCATATCGTCAGCTCCCTCATAGTCATGCTCATAATTTCCGTTGTCGGGAACGGTGCGGAGGAAAAAACGCTCCATGTCGTGGCGTACGGTGGGATCGCAGTTCTCATTAAGTGTCAGAGAGGCGGAGGTATGTTGCAGCAACAGATGCAGTAAACCGATGTTAACGCGCGGCATATCAGCCAGCTGATTCAGAATTTCATCCGTTACCAGATGAAACCCACGAGATTTGGCGCTAAGCGTGAGCGTCTTTTGATACCACATGTGCTGCTCCTTGATAAAACTCTCTTAATCAGTTTGCAGCAAGACAGAGAAAGGATAAAGGTGTGATTAAAAAAACAGCATTCGGGAGAGTGTCACGCTCTCCCGCTCTGTCAGTATTCTGAATTGACGATCACCTCTTCACCAAACGCACCCGCTTGTGGCAAGGGTTTGTAGGTAGAGTTGGAGGCGCGCAGAATGCGGATACCACGAGCGCCGACATCGCGTGCGGCGGTAATATCGTTATCGGAATCGCCATAAAAAATTCGGATATTTTTATCCTGCAGCCATTGCGATTTTGTATTTTGCCCTGGTTTATCGCCCGCAAAGATCACCGGATTCATGTTGGTGGCAGGAATATGAAAATTATCCGCCAGCGTTTTTGAAACCGTTTCTGTTTTCGTCGGGCTACGACCAGTCACAAAGAAGATCGCGTCACCGCGGCGTACATGCATATCAATCAGCTGGCGAGCGACCTCTTTTGGAATGCTGAATTCATCCCAGCCATTGTTCATTTTTTCCCAGAACACAGGATTTTTCAGATAATCTTCGCTTTCTGGCGAGAAGGTTTTTTTGCCGCGCCAGAAGCCCGGACTGGAAAAAAGTACCGTGTCATCGATATCAAACCCCACCGCCATTGGCGGACGCCCTGCGAGGCTATTTTCAATTTGTGCGACCGAAACCCAATGAATTGGTGCCTGTTCAGCAATCCTGGCAACGTTAGTACCAGGGTTAAGCGGCGAAGGAGATGAGGCCAGGGCAACAGCGGAACTGTTTAGAGCGAACAATAAGCAAACGGCACTGATTACCTGTGTGATCTTGCGCATATTTTTCCCTAAATAGTCAGTATGTTGAAACTTTTTATTGTGAGATTTGTTGCAAAAACCATCTGACCATAACGCCAGCAGCAGGGGAAAGGAAGGATTATCTGCGGTTTTTGTGATGAAAAGCAGGATGATTATATTTAACCCAGTAAATACGTTCCTGTCGTTTTTTTGTAAAAAAATGTTTATTCCTCAATGAAGGATACATTAATTTTACGTTTATTATGATGAATCCTCTGCAAATGAGCGAAATTTGATAGAACATTTATCTGCTGTACGATTTAATGAACTTAATGATACAGCATTACAAAAACAATCGAAGTTTATAAAGATGATTTCTGATTGACCAGAACCCTAACATACAATGGTGACTAATTTTATTACTCTCGAAGGAGATGATGATATGAATATATCATATGTGAATAGCAACAAAATGACATCTTTACCTGTTGAGCTAGATGCACTAAATAATAAAGATATCTCTTATTCCAAAGATTTTTCTTATGCCAAAGATCTCTTTTTATATATAGAAACACAGTTAAAAATTGCAAAAGATTTTTGTAGACCAGGAGAGGAAGTATCAAGATCTATTGCAAATAAAGTTTTTCATGCATTTATTGATTTAGTTAACAAAATCAGAGGCAAGAAAGATTGTATGTATATTTGCACACTTTGCTGTTTTGCCGAGGAGGTTAAAGGTGATTATTCTCATTACAGAACCTTTTTATTTGATATTGGTAATCAATATAAGGTTAAACTTACACAAAGCGGAAAAAAAGAGTTCTCTTTAACATTAGAATTTAACGATACTATAATTGAATCTCAGAAAGTCACAGGCAATAAGGCAAAGCATATTCTTGAGGATATAGAAATATTCTATCGTAACAAACCCGATACTTATTATTAAATTTAATAATGGTTAGATGTGCAGAAATTATTACTCCACACGGTAAAACAGGGAAAAGCACTCCAGAACATTGGGATAAACTTAACAAGTTAGAACTAACAACGTTTTATTACCTCTCACGTAGAACGATGGCATCAAAAAAATCATCTATAAAGCAAGAGTGAAAGCGACGACAGTTTAATTTCACTGCAGGCTGGATAACTCCAGCCTGCTTTCCTGCATTACATCACCGCAGCAAACGCCTTTGCCACACGTTGTACATTTGCCGTATTTAACCCGGCGACACACATGCGACCGCTGGCGATGAGATAGACACCAAATTCTTCACGTAGTCGGTCAACCTGAGCGGCACTTAAACCGGTATAACTGAACATGCCGCGCTGATTAAGCAGATAATCGAAATTGCGTTCTGGCATCTCTGTGCTTAATACCTTCACCAGTTCCTGACGCATTGCCAGAATGCGAGTACGCATCTCTTCTACTTCCGCCAGCCAGCTGGCTTTCAATGCCTCGTCATTCAGCACTGCAGCCACCACCTGCGCACCAAAATTCGGCGGGCAGGAGTAGTTGCGGCGAACTGTTGCTTTCAATTGCCCCAGTACGCGGCCAGCGGCTTCGGCATCTTCACACAGAACAGAAAGTCCGCCAACGCGCTCGCCGTAAAGGGAGAAAATTTTCGAGAACGAATTGCTCACCAGAGCGGGTAATCCAGCGCTGGCAATGGCACGAATGGCGTAGGCATCCTCTTCCATACCGGCACCAAATCCTTGATAGGCAATATCGAGGAATGGAATAAGCTCGCGGGCTTTGAGAATTTCAATCACCGCATCCCACTGGTTATTAGTGAGATCGGCACCCGTTGGGTTGTGGCAACATGGGTGGAGCAACACAATACTGCGGGCAGGTAATGTTTTTAGCGTCGCCAACAGGTCATTAAAGCGCACGCCGTTAGTCGCTTCGTCATACCAGGGGTAAGTACTCACTTCGAATCCAGCCCCGGCGAATATTGCTACGTGGTTTTCCCAGGTAGGATCGCTGACCCAGACGCCTGATTCCGGGAAGTAGCGTTTCAGGAAATCTGCGCCCACTTTCAATGCCCCTGAGCCGCCAAGGGTTTGAATGGTTGCTACGCGCTGTTGTTGCAGTACCGGATGGTCCGCACCAAACAGCAGCGGCGCAATGGCATGGCGATAGCTATTAAGCCCTTCCATCGGTAAATAAAGCGAAGCGCCATGAGGCTGCGCATTCAGGCGCGCTTCCGCATCCGCCACGGCTTTCAGTTGGGGAATAATTCCGTCTTCGTTGTAGTACAGACCGATACTTAAATTCACTTTGTCGCTGCGAGGGTCTTCTTTGAAACGCTCCATAAGCGTAAGAATCGGGTCGCCAGCGTAGGCGTCAACTTTTTGAAACACGCGATGGTTCTCCAGGTTTACGGGCAGGTGGTTAAAACACAATAAACCGGAAGAAGGCGAAGATCGAGTGGATGTTCAGGGGCGAACGGCAATTAGCAACAGAGTGAGACTCATGACAAACGTACATCCGCCAGAGGCTCGGCCTTCATAAGAGCATGAAAGAATATCAACTTATTGAATTTGTAGGATTTTATTGGCCGGATAAGGCATTCACGCCGCATCCGGCACAAACAATCAAATATTACAGAACGATTAATCCACGTATTTCATCGCGACCCTTGAAGTCAGGCGCGTAATAAGTTCGTAAGCGCTTACTTTCGTCATTTCAGCGATACGTTCTACGGGCAAACCTTCGCCCCATAAAATGACCGGGTCCCCGGCTTTGTCCTGCGCCTGTGGACCTAAATCTACGCAGATCATATCCATCGCCACGCGCCCGACAATCGGCACTTCGCGACCGTTCACCAGCACTGGCGTACCGGACGGCGCGGCGCGCGGATAACCATCGCCATAGCCCATCGCGACTACGCCCAGGCGGGTATCACGTTCGCTTACCCAAGTTCCACCATAACCGACAGGCTCTCCGGCTTTATGCTCACGCACGGCAATCAGGCTGGAGGTTAGTGACATCACTGGCTGACAGCCAAAATCGGCACCGGTGGAGCGATCTTCCAGCGGAGAGACGCCATAAAGAATGATGCCCGGGCGCACCCAGTCAAAATGCGACTGTGGCCACAGCAGAATGCCACCCGACGCGGCAATGGAACGTTGACCTGGTTTGCCTTCACAAAAGGTATTAAAGATAGCGAGTTGTTTCTCGGTTGCGTCGCATTTTGGTTCATCCGCGCGCGCAAAATGGCTGACGATATTCACCGGCTGACGAACGTTTTTGCACTGGGTCAGGCGATGATAAAACGCCTCAGCCTGTTCCGGCCTTACGCCCAGACGGTGCATACCGGTATCGAGTTTCATCCAGACGGTAACCGGCTCGTCCAGGCTGGCCTCTTCCAGCGCAGCAAGCTGTTCTTCGTTATGCACGGCGGTATGAAAATGTTGCGCAGAAATCGTCGGTAGATCTCTGGCATCAAAAAAGCCTTCGAGTAACAGTACAGGTTTGGTGATTCCCCCCGCACGCAGTCGCAGAGCTTCTTCGAGACGGGCTACGCCAAAGGCGTCAGCATCGGGGAGCGTTCGCGCGGTCTCAAGAAGACCGTGACCATAAGCGTTCGCTTTCACCACCGCAACCATTTTACTGGCAGGAGCCAGTTCACGAAGACGTTGCAGGTTGTGTCGCAGAGCGCGGCGGTTAATCACAACAGTTGCCGCTTGCATTTGTGTTCCTTGATAAGTGTTTGCTTTAATTACCTAATTCATAAAATAATTATTATTCGTCGTCGTACTGCGGCCCCGCATAGTTGTCGAAGCGCGACCATTGACCGTTAAAGGTCAGGCGTACCGTCCCGATTGGGCCGTTACGTTGTTTACCGATAATAATTTCCGCGATGCCTTTTAAATCACTGTTTTCGTGATACACCTCATCACGATAGATAAACATGATCAAGTCCGCATCCTGCTCGATAGAGCCAGATTCACGCAGGTCGGAGTTGACCGGGCGTTTGTCGGCACGTTGTTCCAGAGAACGGTTCAACTGGGACAGCGCCACCACCGGCACGTTCAATTCTTTCGCCAGTGCTTTCAGCGAGCGGGAGATTTCTGCAATTTCCAGCGTACGGTTATCGGAAAGCGCCGGTACGCGCATCAGTTGCAGGTAGTCGATCATGATAAGCCCGATGCCGCCGTGTTCACGGGCAATACGGCGCGCGCGGGAACGCACTTCCGTTGGCGTCAGGCCGGAGGAGTCATCGATATAGATATTACGTTTTTCGAGCAAAATACCCATGGTGCCGGAAATGCGCGCCCAGTCTTCATCATCGAGCTGCCCGGTACGGATTTTAGTCTGGTCAACGCGCGACAGCGACGCCAGAGTACGCATCATAATCTGTTCTGATGGCATCTCCAGCGAGAAGATAAGTACCGGTTTATCCTGCAACATCGCCGCGTTTTCGACGAGGTTCATCGCAAATGTCGTTTTACCCATCGACGGACGCGCGGCGACGATGATCAAATCCGACGGCTGCAAGCCAGCGGTTTTTTTGTTGAGATCGTCATAACCGGTGTTTACCCCGGTAACGCCATCGTGTGGCTGCTGAAACAACTGCTCAATACGCGCCACCGTGGCGTCGAGCACATCAGCGATGTTCTTCGGCCCTTCGTCTTTGTTTGCACGACTTTCGGCAATTTTAAAGACGCGGGATTCAGCCAGGTCCAGCAGATCTTCGCTGGTGCGCCCCTGCGGATCAAAACCGGCTTCGGCAATCTCATTCGCAACCGAAATCATCTCGCGAACAACGGCACGTTCACGCACGATGTCCGCATAGGCACTGATGTTCGCTGCACTTGGCGTATTTTTTGACAACTCTGCCAGATAAGCAAAACCACCGACGCTATCGAGTTGCCCCTGGCGTTCCAGCGATTCCGCAAGGGTAATCAGATCGATAGGACTACCGCTTTCCTGCAAACGCGCCATTTCAGTAAAGATATGACGGTGTGGGCGGGTGTAAAAATCGTCTGCCACCACACGCTCGGCTACATCGTCCCAGCGTTCGTTATCCAGCATTAAACCGCCCAACACCGACTGCTCCGCTTCGATCGAGTGCGGAGGCACTTTCAGCCCGGCAACTTGTGGATCGCGTTCGCGGGGTTCAGCCTGCTGTTTGTTGAAGGGTTTATTTCCTGCCATAGTGAATGGAGTTACCGAGATAAAGAATGGGTCGAAACTTTACCATATGAAGCAGACCCTGACGATACGTTCTGGAGGACACATGGCAACACGAATTGAATTTCACAAGCACGGTGGCCCGGAAGTACTTCAAGCCGTAGAGTTCACTCCTGCCGATCCGGCGGAGAATGAAATCCAGGTCGAAAATAAAGCCATCGGCATCAATTTTATCGACACGTATATCCGCAGCGGCCTTTACCCGCCGCCATCACTACCCTGCGGATTAGGCACCGAAGCGGCAGGCATCGTGAGTAAAGTCGGCAGTGGTGTAAAGCATATTAAGGCAGGCGATCGCGTAGTCTATGCGCAGTCGGCGTTAGGCGCTTACAGCTCTGTGCATAACGTTAATGCGGATAAAGCGGCGATTCTGCCTGCGGCAATTTCTTTTGAGCAAGCTGCAGCATCCTTCCTGAAAGGCTTAACGGTTTATTATCTGCTGCGCAAAACCTATGAAATTAAACCTGATGAGCAGTTCCTGTTCCACGCAGCGGCTGGCGGCGTTGGCTTAATTGCTTGCCAGTGGGCAAAAGCCCTTGGGGCGAAACTTATCGGCACCGTGGGAACCGCGCAAAAAGCGCAGAGTGCGCTAAAAGCGGGCGCATGGCAGGTTATTAACTATCGCGAAGAGAATCTGGTCGAGCGGTTAAAAGAGATCACCGCTGGCAAGAAAGTGCGCGTGGTGTACGATTCCGTGGGCAGAGACACCTGGGAACGGTCGCTGGATTGCCTGCAACGCCGCGGCTTAATGGTGAGCTTTGGCAACTCATCAGGTGCGGTTACCGGTGTGAACTTAGGCATTCTCAATCAGAAAGGCTCGTTGTATGTGACACGCCCTTCCCTGCAAGGCTATATCACCACGCGGGAGGAATTAACCGAGGCCAGTAATGAACTGTTCTCTTTGATTGCCAGCGGTGTGATTAAGGTCGATGTCGCCGAGCAGCAGAAATATCCGCTGAAGGATGCGCAGCGTGCGCATGAGATTCTGGAAAGCCGGGCGACGCAAGGTTCCAGCCTGTTGATTCCATAAAAGAAATAGGGCTTCCACCTGGGAAGCCCTTTCTTTTTATAGTTCGGCTGTATGTAGGGTACAGCACGATGAATCTGTTAGAGGCGCAATAGTGACAGATTTGATTATCAATTCCTATTTTGTTCTAAGGATAAAACCTTAGGTTGTGATCATCCGCACAATCCCTTAGTAACGCCAGCGGTCATAACGCTGATATTTAGGCACTTTTGGTGCTTTAATCGCCTTAATAACCCACACCACCGCAATCGCCAGTAGTAACCACGGCAGCAACTTAATCATCAATGCCAGCATACCGCCGAGGAACATAATGGCCGTCGCCACAACCAGCGCAGCGATAATACCCAGCAACGAAACGCCGGTGACCATCAGCATGACAAAAAAGCCAATCACAAAAAGTAGTTCCAGCATGATGCTCTCCCAAATATGAAATCTCTTGCTGGCATTACAAGAATCATGCCAAAAATAATCTATTGATTTAACAGCAAAACGCCCCGCGACGGTGCGCAGGGCGTGGTGAATTTGACTACTTTTTGGTGAAAAGTTAACGCTTATCTGCCACCAGTTTGAGCGCGTGTTCCAGCACATTAATGTCTGCACCCGCTTTATGGGCATTTTCACTTAAATAACGCCGCCACTGCCGCGCGCCAGGAATACCCTGGAACAGGCCCAGCATATGCCGGGTAATATGGCCAAGATACGTCCCCTGGCTGAGTTCACGCTCAATGTACGGATACATGGCGCGCACTACCGCCACCGGATCGGCATCGGTATCCGAAGAACCAAAAATCTCTCGGTCTACCGCCGCCAGAATACCCGGATTCTGATACGCTTCGCGCCCGACCATCACGCCATCCATATGTTGCAAATGCGCTTTAGCCTCTTCCAGCGACTTGATACCACCGTTAATCGACATTGTCAGATGCGGAAAGTCACGCTTCAGTTGATACACACGCGGATAATCGAGCGGCGGGATTTCACGGTTTTCTTTCGGGCTTAACCCCGAAAGCCAGGCTTTACGTGCGTGGATGATGAACATCTCACACTCGCCTTTGCCGGAAACGGTGTTGATGAAATCGCAGAGAAATTCATAGCTGTCCTGGTCGTCGATGCCAATACGCGTTTTCACCGTCACCGGAATCGACACCACATCGCGCATCGCTTTCACGCAGTCGGCAACCAGCTGCGCATTACCCATCAGACACGCCCCAAACATGCCGTTCTGCACCCGGTCAGACGGGCAGCCGACATTCAGGTTGATCTCATCATATCCGCGCGCTTCTGCCAGCTTCGCACACTGCGCCAGCGCCGCCGGATCGCTACCGCCGAGTTGCAACGCTACCGGATGTTCTTCTTCACTGTACGCCAGATAATCACCTTTACCGTGAATAATCGCCCCTGTGGTCACCATTTCGGTATACAGCAACGTATTGCGGGAAAGCAGACGCAAGAAATAGCGGCAATGTCTGTCCGTCCAGTCGAGCATTGGTGCAACGCTAAACCGACCACTCCAGTGAACGTCAGTTTTTTCAGGCATTGCGCTGGTTTGGTTGATTTTTTGCATTTCAGAATTACCGTGCATTTTCAAATGTAGAGATTATTTTATCGATATATCATTGAGTTATGTTATTCAGCATCACAGTTCAGGAGGCTCAATAGCGGGGTACTATACCATAACAACAGGAAGCGCCTGTCTCATTGCAAAAGAAAATTGAGATCCTCTCAAGGCATGAAGTTCTCACGAAGTGATGGAAATAATCTTATTAGCCGTTAGCTTTGTTAAGGCCAATGATAAACAATCCAGGTTCGACGATAAATAAAAATCACACATTAAACTACGGTGATATCTCTCCCTGCTAATAGCACTGATAGAGAAAAAAGAACCCAATCAATATTGGGTTCTTTTATGTAAAAACTTCTATGCTATAGGGAAAATTCACATTTTATTTTTCTAACTCAGTACCTAATAGGACATAAATGAACTTAATAATATCTTCGTTAATTAGATCGTTGTCATTTATATTTTTGTTATCCATATCTTTACCAATTATAATTGGTCCCGTTGAGTCCGGGTCAAATGATTGAATAAATTTAATTAAAGTCTCACCTGCAGCCTGCATTTTTGTAATGTTTTTGATGTCTTCTTTTTCTTCTCCGGCCTGATTTTTCATCTCCTGCAGAATTACATTAAAATCCAATTCTTTTTTATCTATCAAGTCTTTCATCTCCGCCAGGTTTTTTTTCATCACTTGACGAGATAATATTTTTATCTGACTTTTTATGTAGTTTTCACAATCATCATTAACTCTCTGTGCTGCTCCTATGATATCTGCTGATGCACTATCATATGAAAATGAAAGTAAAAGGGAGGCCAGGGGTTTTAAGCGAGTATCTTTCTTTACATTATATGCATTTTCCAAATTTAAAAAGCCTTCGCTTACTGTTTTTAGATGTAATGACGCTACAGGTGCTTTACAATAGGATTTATCATAAAATAGCTGAATCGTGGAGGGAAGGCCATTATGATTTATTACGTCGAAAGTACACTTGTCTATTAGAGTTACATCACTATTTTCCATTGGATTACAAACAAAATTCATCGCGTAATGAAAAATCGCCCGATCCACAAATGCAGAAATATAGTCACGATCACCTAATTGCTCATTAGTGCACTGATCAATACACTCCTCAACCCAATTTTTGAGAGCATCTATTCGCTTAATTAAGGAAACATTATTATCACTTGCAGTCCATAAATTATGGGTAATTCTCTGAATAAACAAATCTATTTTTGCAATAATCGCAGCGCGATTACTCATCGTTGCATAATCAACCGATTTATTATATATATCCTTTATTTTTTCTTTGCTCGCATCTTTAATTTCGTATTGATTTGAATGGAGTGTATTATTGAAGAATTCTGTTGCACTTGAAATTATACCTGACATGATATACGCACCTTTTTTGTCGTACCGTGTCCTCCTTATAATTCTTTTGCCATCTGCTCACTATCAAAAATCGCTCATATTTTTCTGAACTGCGGGTATGCGATCAAACCCAGTTAAATAAATAGCGAGTTAACTTGAAGCAATTTATTTAAAAATGAATTATTAATTATTATCGTGTAGATAATGGTACTACCAGGCAACACAACACCTTACCGACAAATCAAAAAATCAACATTACGGCAACATTAAGGGTTCTCGGTGTTTTTCCTGGAACATGGTAAAGTAAGGACATTCTTAACCCCCACTTTGAGGTGCCCGATGGAAAAGACCACAACGCAGGAGTTATTAGCGCAGGCTGAAAAAATCTGTGCGCAGCGTAATGTGCGCCTGACCCCACAGCGCCTGGAAGTGTTGCGCCTGATGAGTCTGCAGGATGGCGCTATCAGCGCTTATGATCTGCTTGATTTGCTGCGCGAAGCTGAACCGCAAGCCAAGCCGCCAACGGTTTATCGCGCGCTGGATTTTCTGCTTGAGCAAGGTTTTGTGCATAAGGTGGAATCCACCAACAGTTATGTGCTCTGTCATCTGTTCGACCAGCCCACTCATACTTCAGCCATGTTTATTTGCGATCGCTGCGGCGCAGTGAAAGAAGAGTGTGCAGAAGGCGTGGAAGACATTATGCATACGCTGGCGGCAAAAATGGGGTTTGCCCTGCGGCATAATGTGATTGAAGCACACGGGCTCTGTGCGGCATGTGTGGAAGTAGAAGCGTGTCGTCATCCTGAACAGTGCCAGCATGATCACTCTGTGCAGGTGAAAAAGAAACCGCGTTAAGAGGGCGTACATCCTTGTACACGTCGGGCAGGAGGGATTAATTACCAGCGATATTCATTGCGGGTTTCCCAATCCACGACCTCTTTTTCTGCCTGATCTTTCTGATAACCATAACGTTCCTGGATTTTACCGACCAGTTGATCACGTTTACCTTCAATGATCGTCATATCATCATCGGTCAGTTTGCCCCATTGCTCTTTCACTTTACCTTTAAACTGTTTCCAGTTACCGCCGGCTTCATCTTTATTCATAATCAAGACCTCATCGTTAGGTTGTGAATGAGAGTACGTTCACTTTTCTTCTGAACGTGAGATTAAGTGTAGTCAGCAATTTGGCTTAGGATTATTTATTCAGAATTTTTAACCGTCACGTTGCGGCAAACCAGGTACCGTTGCGCCAGTGACGCCGCCAGATAGCCGCCAGAGAAAGCCCGCGCAAAGCCAGAAAGACGGTTAATGCCAGCCACAAAGCATGATTGCCCAGCCACGGCAGCGTAAGGAGCGTCAGCGCAAAACCTGCGGCGGCCACCGCCATACTGTTACGCATTTCGGCGGCGCGCGTTGCACCTATAAACATGCCGTCGAGCAGATAACACCAGACGCCGACCAACGGCAAAATCACCTGCCAGATAAGATAGCGGTCGGCCAGCTGCTGAATCTGGGTTAACGACGTCAGCAATGCAATGATGTGTTCCCCTGCCAGCAAATAAACCACCGAAAACAGTAACGCTACAATCCCCGACTGGCGGCACGCTGCCCGCCAGACATCCAGTAACTGGCTACCGTCGCGCGCACCGTACGCCTGACCAGAATGTGCTTCAACCGCGTAGGCAAAACCATCCAGCGCATAGGCGGTAAAGGTGAGTAACGTCATCAGAACCGCGTTAACAGCGATAATGTCACTCCCCAGTCGCGCGCCAAGTACGGTGATCGCGCCGAAACAGAGTTGCAACAACAGCGAGCGCAGCATGATATCGCGGTTAAGCGCCAGCAAGCGACGGAAGTTTCCTCGCCAGGCAGTTTTCAGCATTTCGCCGGATATTCCGCGAAGTTTGAGGATTTTACGCACCATTAGCAGACCAATCAGCAATGTTGCATATTCCGCAATAACCGTCGCCAGCGCCGCGCCCTGCACGTTCATATGCAGCCCCATCACCAGCCAGACATCCAGCACAATGTTGAGGATATTGCCGACCACTAACAAAATTACTGGTGCACGGGCATATTGCACGCCGAGTAACCAACCAAGTAATACCAGATTCGCCAGCGACGCCGGTGCGCTTAACCAGCGGATTTCAAGAAAGCGACGCGCCTGTTCTAGCACCGCTTCGCTGCCGCCAACAATATGCAGCGCCAGATCGATAATCGGCGTACGCAGCAGCGCAATTAACGCCCCGGCCCCCAACGCCAACAGCAACGGTTGCACCAGCGCACGGGCTAATGCCTGAGGATTTTTGGCACCATAAGCCTGCGCAGTCAGCCCGGTGGTGCTCATGCGCAAAAACAGCAACAGCATAAAGAGAAAGCTGGTCGCCGTTGCACCAACCGCCACGCCGCCCAAATAAACCGGGCTATCAAGATGACCAATTACCGCCGTATCGACCAGTCCCAGCAACGGAACGGTGATATTGGAGAAAATCATGGGTAAGGCGAGATGCCAGAGTGCTTTATCAGATGAAGTGAGGAATGCCATGCAGACAAGCCTGATGAAGAGAGATGAAAAACAAACCGCGACGCCTGGCGGCATCGCGGTCTCAGAGATATGTTACAGCCAGTCGCCGTTGCGAATAACCCCAACCGCCAGCCCTTCAATGGTGAAGCTCTGCTGACGAAGGTCAACGACAATTGGTTTAAACTCGCTATTTTCTGGCAACAGTTCGACTTTATTGCCCTGTTTTTTCAGGCGCTTAACGGTAACTTCGTCATCAATACGTGCGACAACGACCTGACCGTTACGTACATCCTGAGTTTTATGCACTGCCAGCAAGTCGCCATCCATAATGCCGATATCTTTCATCGACATCCCGCTGACGCGCAGCAGGAAATCAGCATTCGGCTTGAATAAGGAAGGATCGACCTGATAATGACCTTCAATATGCTGTTGCGCCAGAAGCGGTTCACCGGCAGCCACACGACCTACCAGCGGCAACCCTTCTTCCTCTTCCTGCAACAGACGAATCCCGCGTGATGCGCCGGAAACAATTTCAATAACGCCTTTGCGTGCCAGCGCCTTCAGATGTTCTTCAGCCGCGTTTGGGGAACGGAACCCCAAACGCTGCGCGATTTCCGCACGCGTCGGCGGCATACCTGTCTGGCTGATGTGATCACGGATGAGATCAAACACCTCTTGTTGCCTGGCCGTTAACGCTTTCATTCCGCCCCCTGGGTGTATATACAGTTATGCTGTGAGTATATACAGCAAAAGGCGATTTTGGAACCATAAACTGCACAATAAACCAGAGATTTATCGAAATCTGGAAGGGTTATCCAAAATGCGACCATAACAGGATGCACCAGGTAATCACGGCGACGATAATCGCAATCAGCACCGCGGCGGATCCCATATCTTTAGCGCGTCCGGATAGCTCATGGTATTCAGAGCCAATTCGGTCAACCACTGCTTCGATGGCGCTATTGAGGATTTCCACAATCATCACCAGCATCACGGAGCTGATAAGCAGCACGCGGGTAATTGCGTCCACATCCATCCAGCAGGCGATGACCACCGCCAACAATACCGCTACGCCTTCCTGACGGAATGCCGCTTCGTTGATCCATGCAGCGCGTAAACCTTTCCAGGAATAGCCAGCAGCTTTGATAATTCGGGTGAGTCCAGTGGTATTATTGGCCATTGAAAGAACCTTTTTACATTATGAGCGTCAATATCAGTGTACCGTTAAATCCGATGATTCGGGTTTGCGTAACGCCGCGCGAAACATGAGCGGATACCACAGAATTTCCCATGACTTTCTGCTATCCTTGCCGCGCATTTGCATTATTAACCAGAGGCTTTACATCGTTTATGTCCGGCTGGCCACGAATTTACTACAAATTACTGAATTTACCATTAAGCATCCTGGTAAAAAGCAAGTCTATTCCGGCAGATCCTGCCCCGGAACTGGGGCTGGATACCTCTCGTCCAATTATGTACGTTTTACCGTACAACTCGAAAGCAGATTTGCTGACGTTGCGCGCCCAGTGTCTGGCACATGACCTGCCTGACCCGTTAGAGCCGCTGGAAATCGACGGCACGCTACTGCCGCGCTATGTGTTCATTCACGGCGGGCCGCGTGTATTCACCTATTACACGCCGAAAGAAGAGTCTATTAAGCTGTTCCACGACTATCTCGATTTGCACCGTAGCAACCCAAATCTGGATGTGCAGATGGTGCCAGTGTCGGTGATGTTTGGTCGCGCGCCGGGGCGTGAAAAAGGCGAAGTGAACCCGCCGCTGCGTATGCTTAACGGCGTACAGAAATTTTTCGCTGTACTGTGGCTCGGTCGCGACAGTTTTGTGCGTTTCTCACCGTCAGTTTCGCTGCGCCGTATGGCGGATGAACACGGCACGGATAAAACTATCGCGCAGAAACTGGCGCGCGTGGCGCGTATGCACTTTGCCCGTCAACGTCTGGCTGCCGTAGGCCCACGTTTGCCTGCTCGTCAGGATCTGTTTAATAAGCTGCTCGCCTCCCGCGCCATTGCCAAAGCGGTAGAAGATGAAGCGCGCAGCAAAAAAATCTCCCATGAAAAAGCGCAGCAGAACGCGATTGCACTGATGGAAGAGATTGCGGCGAATTTCTCTTACGAGATGATTCGCCTGACTGACCGTATTCTGGGCTTCACCTGGAACCGACTTTACCAGGGTATCAACGTCCATAACGCCGAGCGCGTTCGCCAGTTGGCCCACGAAGGTCATGAGCTGGTGTATGTGCCTTGCCACCGCAGTCACATGGACTACCTGCTGCTTTCTTACGTGCTGTATCACCAGGGGCTGGTGCCGCCGCATATCGCCGCCGGGATCAACCTGAACTTCTGGCCGGCCGGGCCGATTTTCCGCCGTCTGGGTGCGTTCTTTATTCGCCGTACGTTTAAAGGCAATAAGCTCTATTCCACCGTTTTCCGTGAGTATCTCGGCGAACTGTTCAGCCGTGGTTATTCCGTCGAGTATTTCGTGGAAGGCGGTCGTTCCCGTACGGGGCGTTTGCTGGATCCGAAAACCGGTACGCTGTCGATGACCATTCAGGCGATGCTGCGTGGCGGCACGCGTCCGATTACGCTGATTCCGATCTACATCGGTTATGAGCACGTCATGGAAGTGGGTACTTACGCCAAAGAACTGCGCGGTGCAACGAAAGAGAAAGAGAGCCTGCCGCAGATGCTGCGCGGTTTAAGCAAGCTGCGTAATCTCGGTCAGGGTTACGTCAACTTCGGTGAACCAATGCCGTTGATGACCTACCTTAACCAGCACGTACCAGACTGGCGTGAATCTATCGATCCCATCGAAGCGGTGCGTCCGGCATGGTTAACGCCGACGGTCAATAATATTGCTGCCGATCTGATGGTACGCATTAACAACGCAGGCGCGGCAAACGCCATGAACCTGTGCTGTACTGCGCTACTGGCGTCACGTCAGCGCTCACTCACCCGCGAGCAGTTAACCGAGCAACTCAACTGCTACCTGGATCTGATGCGCAACGTACCTTACTCCACGGACTCTACCGTTCCTTCAGCCAGCGCCAGCGAGCTTATCGATCACGCGCTGCAAATGAACAAGTTTGAAGTTGAGAAAGACACTATCGGCGACATCATCATTCTGCCGCGCGAGCAAGCGGTGCTGATGACCTACTATCGCAACAACATTGCGCATATGTTGGTGCTGCCTTCGCTGATGGCGGCAATTGTCACCCAGCATCGCCACATCTCCCGCGACGTATTGATGGAGCACGTCAATGTGCTTTACCCAATGCTGAAAGCGGAGCTGTTCCTGCGCTGGGATCGCGACGAGTTGCCGGACGTTATTGATGCACTGGCAAATGAGATGCAACGTCAGGGGCTGATTACCCTGCAAGATGATGAGTTGCATATCAACCCGGCGCATTCTCGCACGCTACAGCTGCTGGCCGCAGGCGCGCGCGAAACGCTGCAACGTTATGCCATTACCTTCTGGCTGTTGAGCGCCAACCCGTCGATCAACCGCGGTACGCTGGAGAAAGAGAGCCGCACCGTCGCGCAACGTCTCTCCGTGCTGCACGGTATCAACGCGCCGGAGTTCTTCGACAAGGCGGTGTTCAGTTCTCTGGTGCTAACACTGCGTGATGAAGGGTATATCAGCGATAGCGGCGACGCCGAACCGGCAGAAACGATGAAGGTGTATCAGTTGCTGGCGGAGTTGATTACATCAGACGTGCGTTTGACGATTGAGAGTGCGACGCAGGGCGAAGGGTAATCAGGGAGAATTGCCGGATGCGGCGCAAACGCCTTATTCGGCCTACCATGATCTGCAAATTCAATAAATTGCGATATGTTGTGTAGGCCTGAGAAGCGCAGCGCATCAGGCAACCCAGAAGGAAGCCGGATGATCATCCGGCTTTTTTACATCATCAGAAATGCCAGTAACTCATTGCCAGCCCTAAAAACAGTACCAGACCAACATAGTTATTATTCATAAATGCTTTAAAGCAGGCTTCACGCTCGCGGTTGGCAATCAGTTTTTGTTGATAAACAAACAGCGCGCCAGCCACCAGAATTGACCAGTAATATCCCCAGCCTAAGCCATTTAACTCACCGATAATCGCCATCAACGCCAGTACGCCAATCTGCAATATACCAATAATCAATTTATCGTATTGGCCGAACAGGATTGCGGTGGATTTAATGCCAATCTTCACATCATCATCGCGGTCAACCATCGCATACTGCGTGTCGTATGCCACCGCCCAGAGAATATTGGCGAGGAACATTAACCAGCAACTCAATGGCACCGACTCACTCACAGCAGCAAAAGCCATTGGAATCGACCAGCCAAACGCCGCGCCCAGCACCACTTGCGGTAGATGGGTATACCGCTTCATAAACGGGTACACCCACGCCAACGCCAGCGCGGCAATCGACAACAGAATGGTCATCGTATTCAGCGTCAGCACCAGTAAAAACGAAATCAGTACCAGCACTACAAACAGCGCGCGCGCCTCTTTCTCCGTTACCGCGCCGCTGGGAAGCGGTCGGTTCGCCGTGCGCTTAACATGACCATCAAACTTGCGGTCAGCATAATCATTCACCACGCAACCAGCAGCGCGCATCAGCCAGACACCCGCGACAAACACCGCCAGGATCCAGAGCTGGGGAACGCCCGGTGTCGCCACCCACAACGCCCATAATGTTGGCCAGAGCAGCAGTAACGCGCCAATTGGCTTATCCGTACGCATTAAGCGATGAAACGCCAGCAGCTTATTCTGCGTCAGACTCCACTCCATATTTTTTTCCTCTTAGTACAACGGTGACGCCGGTAAAAACAGTTCTGTTAGCAACAGCGGTTTACCGCTTAATCGCAGGCGGGAACGTCGCCCCCACAGTCCGGCATCACGGCCTATCTCAATAAAGTCCCGGGTTAATGTCGATGATGTGAACAGATAGCGTCCTAACGGCGTTTTACCTAATTTTTGTAACGCCAGCTCCGGCCCGCTTAACGTTGACACAGGAACGACGGTACGACCGGCAAGCCACGGTTCACCATCGGCACATAACAAAATTTCACGTAACCAGTAACGAGACTCTTTCGGCAGCAGCGGCAGTTCTTCGGGGATTTCATTCTGCTCGACAAACCCTTCGCGGATCATCGTCACGCTCACCGTTTTTCCCTGCTGTTCAAAACGTTTTGTCATGGAATCTTCCAGCAACAGCCAGTCGAGCAGTTGCGTATCCAGGGCAGGGATCTCTGTAAAATAGCGCAGCGCACGCAGTTGCGTTAACGCGGGGTGTGACATGCCGAACTCTCCGTTACATAACGTAAAGGCATTGTATCGCAGAAAAGTGTTTACGGGAGATGTAAAGCAAATTAAGTGATCTAATGCGCAACAAAAACGCAACAATCGCATGAAGTGGTAAAACGCTGTTGAACCTTACGCTTTGCCGATGCCCGTGCTGGCGAAGGCAACCATAGGGGCATCACCGCCCAGGATGCCAGGAACGGTGATGTTTTCCTTTACTTAAATACCTTTATTCTTTATACGATTAGCTCGCCAACTCGCAGTAAAAATGGGGAAAAGCGCATGTTTATCCTGAGATTTGGAGCCGAAAAGTCTTTCCGGAGTAAGATTAACAGGCAACATCTCATGTCTGGATTTGTAGATATACGTGGAATTCCAATTGGTATCTTTTGTAGGATTCAACATATCATGTAAGCGCTGGGAGCTTACCACCATAACTGGCCCATCATAGACAGAGGAGAACAGGATAAAGATATTATCGTTTCGTGTTAATTCATTCGTGTTAAAGGTTCTTAAATTATCTTCAATTTCTATAAATAAAGGTGAAACATCATCACTACGAATCCACTCTTTATAAAGATGCCAGGCATTTTCTTTGATCGTATCATTCGTTGATCGTAGAGCCTGATCGATAAGTTGGATAAAAAAATTGTTATTTTGATCAATCAGCCATTTATTCATATTAAATCTGTTAATAAAATCGATCATCTGTTGGGTATCGAAATGCATCTTACTGAATCGATTTTGACGCATAAAATTATCGAACTTGTTATCTTCATCAGGATGGATATAACTACGTATAATTGGATCTTTTATATAAGGACAATGGCTAAATATTTTCTTCATATTCTCAATAAAGTTTTTATTAACAATATTAAGAATTTTTAATTGCATCACCAATTTTACTGCCAGAACGGATTTCAATATCGCTGGATCATCTGGCAATGTATCAATCATTTTTATAATGTTATTGATATAACCATCGAGATATTCATTTCCAAATATATCTGAGTAATCAATAGATAATACCATTCGTTGTGTAACGCTGTCTTTAAAATTCCCTGTCGATATTCGCACATGATCAAACACGACAGCTGTCAAATTCGATTTAATAAATGATATTTCTTTGTCAGAAAGAAATTCTGCTCTGGTGAAGTGCGAAGCATAAAGATAACAATTATTGAACTTTGAATTTCTAATCTGACATTCACGAAAATTACTATGAGTAAGCTGGCTCCGCGAGAAGTCAACTGTATCAAGAATACTTTGGCTAAAATCGACATATTCGCCACTCGCTTTGATAAAAATCACATTGTGTAAACGTCGACATTTAAATATGACATTATCAACTGTTGCAGTAGTAAAATTGCAATCCCCTATTTCTTTACATTCGAATGTTACATGTTGTAGATTTGACGATAAAAAAGACACCTTCGAAATAACGTCACCTTTAAAATGACAACTTGTTAAATCCAAATCAGACAGGTCAGTATCCCCCTGCGCATCTTTATCCATCAGAAAATCACAAGCACATTCTATTTCTTCATTTCTATAGAATTTTACGCTTATAATATCATTACTGATTGAGACTTCACGAAACATATTTATTGCATGATTTTTTTCGTTCCGTTGTTTTATATTTAAAAATATATCACTGATATAAATAAAGTTTTCTCGATTTAACCCTGGCACCCCATTAAAATTACGTAGTAAATCAAGATCTAATTTATTATTTCCTTGCACCACATCATGTTTTATCAAAGAGTTATTGCCGTCAAACTTTGAGATATGACCTAACATAAAACCTCTGCATTACAGAAATGAAATAACTGGAAAAAGTAGCCTGAGCGTCCAGACACTACCGGCGAAAGGAAAAGAATCTCTGATAATGCATTGAGATAATGGATATTCTTAGTGAAGAAGAAGTGAAGTACTATAAAAAATCGCTCATATCCCTGGAATGAAGCATAAAAAAAGGTGCGCCAGGAGACGCACCAGTTGTTGCAAAATCAGCACTGTGGGGCGTAATTACCCCTTGCCTTTTACACTGCTGATAAAGGTGGAACGGGCAGATGTTGACCCCAGGCGTTCAGCTTCATCAAGCAGTTTTAACGCCTTATCAACATCACCTTTCGCGACAGCGTTTTTGATCGCGGTATTAAAATAACTTTCCGTGTCGTTGAGCATCGGCTCGCTTTTCTTCACCGGTGCCGGAGCGGGTGCAGCCACAGCTGGTGCCGCCGTGTTGCCTACCGTAACCGGAGCTGGAGCGGAAGAACCAAATAGTGGCCCGACCAACACGCTGGAACTGGAGTTCGTTTTGACTTTCAGTTTCAGTAAGCCATCGGTGGTATGACGAGCAACCGGGTCAGGAATATCCGGGATCGAGTTACCGACGCCTTTGGCATAGGCTTTAGCCGGGTCGAGCAGTTGGGTCGTCTGCTGGAGATCTTTTTCCGTGGTAAAGACCAGAACATAAAGTTTTTGCTGCCCCAACGCCGGTGTCAGGCGCATAACGCCTTCCAGACGATCTGCACTCATCACGCCTGGTTCCTGGTAGGTGAAATAACTGCTGGGGAAGAAGGCTGATGGGGTCATATTCTGATCAAGAATCAGCACGTTCGGCGCAAATACGCTAGTTTGTTTGTTCACTTCGCTGGTCAGCGTTAGGGTCAGTTCGCCAATGTTTGCCGGGACGCTGTACGCAGCAACCGGACCACTGATGCCGGGAACGTTCAGTTGTTGGCCGCCAGTCGCCAGTTGGGTGGTCTGGGTTTTAGATTGATCGACCGGTGTCCAGGTGAGTTGTTGCAGCGCGGCAGATGGAATGGCTGGCGCGTCGCTGGTGTTTTGCGGTACGTAGTTAACATCGGCAAGGCTGATTCCAGGCGCGCTTGCCAGCAACCCTGCTGATAAACAGAGGGCGATGAGACTTTTATTCATTTTCATTGTTTCACCTCAAAATCTGGAGCTCAGCGGTAGCCAGGCAATAGCGCGCTAAACCCGATAATCAGAGGGGCTTTCGCCCCTTTCAGATAATGACAACCTGTTTTTATGCCGGATGCGGCGCAAGCACCTTATCCGGCCCAGGTTTTGCTATTACCACCAGATTTCCATCTGGGCACCGAAGGTCCACTCGTCGCTGTCACCACGGCCGAAGCTGCCGCCGTTGAAATCAGCAGGAACGGCTTTGCCGAAGTTCGCGTTGGTATCAGCGTTACCGGTGTAGTCGTAACCCCATTTCTCATCCCACTTGGCGTAGGTTGCGAAGACACGAATAGCCGGGCGTGACCTGATGCTGTCGCCAGCCTGCCATTGTTGTGCGAGGGTAATTTTGTACTGATTGTTCTTGTCGCCGGTGCGCTGGGATTCGACGTTGTCGTAGCCGATTTCCATCACGGTGCTCATGATTGGTGTCCACTTGTACATCGGGCGAATACCGACGGTCCACCACTTGGTGCCGTTGTCGTTATCCCAGTTGATATCCTGGTACATACCCACGTACATCATGTCCCAGTTATCGCCCATGGAGATCGCACCGTGGTCGAGGATACGCAGCATGTGACCGTTGTTGTTGATATTGTAGGCAAATTTTTCGTTATCAAACGCGACGCCAGAACCCTGCGACAGACCTTTACCCTGCGAGGTCATCGAGTCAGTAGCGTACTGAACAACAAACTTGTTAAAGCCCTTCAGGACACTCTGAGTATGTTCAGCAGTGAATAACCAACCGTCTTTCGATGCGCCATCAACCAGACGATAGTTATCACGCAGGTTGGCACGACCGTAGTCGACACCCAGTTCTAATGTGCCGCCCGGGTTGATTTCCATCTGCGCTAAACGCACGTCGAAAACGTCGTTCGCGGTTTCGTTGGTATAGTCATAAATATTGTTGCTGGCGAAAGAGGAAGAACCACCAGCTTCAGAGGAGCGGGTTGCTGCCAGAGAGAGTTTACCGAAGCCAACATCGATGTTTTCCAGACCGGCACCAGGACCAGAAATATCCCAGTAGTAGAAGTCGATCATATGAACGTCATGACGTTGGTAGAAGCGCTTACCTGCCCAGATGGTGGAGCCTGGCAGCCATTCGATCAGGTTTTTACCCTGCACGTTTGCTTCACGGAAGGCCGGATCGGTAGCTTCCCAGTCATTCTGTTGTGCGACGGAATAGGCCACGTTAGTGTCGAAATAGAAGCTCTTATCGCCCTCTTTCCACACTTCCTGACCCAATTTTAATTCAGCATAAGTTTCACATTCGTTGCCAAGACGGTATTTACTTTGAGCACCGGTAGTCTGGAAACACTGTTGTTCACCGCCGCTACCTGTCCAGCCAATACCGGAACGTGCATAGCCGTGGAAATCAACAGCCATTGCCTGAGCAGACATTACGCCCGCTGCGACGGCAACCGCCAGAGGAAGTTTGCGCAGAGTAATCATCATTCTATCTCCTGAGTCATTGCTTTTCTTTTTTCACATCACCTGTGACAGGCTTTGTGTGTTTTGTGGGGTGCTTAAACGCCCGGCTCCTTATGCAGTCGACGACATGCAGTGCCATCCTCACGGAACAGATGGCAACGCTCTGGCGGCAGGCCGATAGCGAATGTGGCACCTTCTTCTACCAACACCACGTCGTTCTGGCGGTACACCAGGTTTTGACGAATGGAAGGGATCTGGATATGGATTTGGGTTTCGTTGCCGAGTTGCTCGACGACCTGAACTTCACCCTCAAGGATGACGTCAGCGATATCACTCGGCAGTAGATGTTCCGGGCGAATACCCAGCGACATATTGGCTCCAACCTGGACATCACGGCTTTCAACCGGCAGCCAGACTTGCTGACGATTTGGCATCGGCAGCTCCACCTGCACTTGATCGATTGCGGTGGCAGTCACTTTTACCGGCAGGAAGTTCATCTTTGGCGAACCGATAAATCCGGCGACAAAACGGTCTGCCGGATAGTGGTACAGCTCCAGCGGTTTCCCAACCTGCGCCACGCGACCGGCGTCCAGCACCACGATTTTGTCGGCTAGTGTCATCGCTTCGACCTGATCGTGGGTGACGTAAATCATTGTGCGGCCCAGGCGTTTATGCAGACGGGAGATTTCGATACGCATTTGCACACGCAGTGCAGCATCGAGGTTGGAGAGCGGTTCATCGAGCAAAAATACGCTTGGCTCGGCCACCAGCGTACGGCCAATCGCCACACGCTGACGCTGACCACCGGAGAGCGCTTTCGGTTTGCGATCCAGCAAATGCGCCAGTTGTAGCACTTCCGCCACCTGGTTGACGCGTTGGTTAATCACCTCTTTTTTTGCGCCTGCCAGTTTCAGGCCAAATGACATGTTTTCTGCTACTGACAGGTGGGGATAGAGCGCGTAAGACTGAAACACCATACCAACGCCGCGTTCTGCTGGCGGAGTGTCATTCATCCGTTTCTCACCGATGAACAGGTCGCCGCTGGTGATCGTCTCAAGCCCGGCAATCATGCGCAGTAAAGTCGATTTACCGCAGCCAGACGGTCCGACAAACACCACGAATTCACCTTCATGGATATCGAGATTGATATCTTTCGATACCACGACCTCGCCCCAGGCTTTCGTTACATTTTGCAGCTGTACGCTCGCCATGCCCTTCTCCCTTTGTAACAACCTGTCATCGACAGCAACATTCATGATGGGCTGACTATGCGTCATCAGGAGATGGCTTAAATCCTCCACCCCCTGGCTTTTTTATGGGGGAGGAGGCGGGAGGATGAGAACGCGGCTTCTGTGAACTAAACCGAGGTCATGTAAGGAATTTCGTGATGTTGCTTGCAAAAATCGTGGCGATTTTATGTGCGCATCTCCACATTACCGCCAATTCTGTAACAGAGATCACACAAAGCAACGGTGGGGCGTAGGGGCAAGGAGGATGGAAAGAGGTTGCTGTATAAAGAAACTAGAGTCCGTTTAGGTGTTTTCACGAGCACTTCACCAACAAGGACCATAGATTATGAAAATAAAAACAGGTGCACGCATCCTCGCATTATCCGCATTAACGACGATGATGTTTTCCGCCTCGGCTCTCGCCAAAATCGAAGAAGGTAAACTGGTAATCTGGATTAACGGCGATAAAGGCTATAACGGTCTCGCTGAAGTCGGTAAGAAATTCGAGAAAGATACCGGAATTAAAGTCACCGTTGAGCATCCGGATAAACTGGAAGAGAAATTCCCTCAGGTTGCGGCAACTGGCGATGGCCCTGACATTATCTTCTGGGCGCACGACCGCTTTGGTGGCTACGCTCAATCTGGCCTGTTGGCTGAAGTCACCCCGGACAAAGCGTTCCAGGACAAGCTGTATCCGTTTACCTGGGATGCCGTACGTTACAACGGCAAGCTGATTGCTTACCCGATCGCTGTTGAAGCGTTATCGCTGATTTATAACAAAGATCTGCTGCCGAACCCGCCAAAAACCTGGGAAGAGATCCCGGCGCTGGATAAAGAACTGAAAGCGAAAGGCAAGAGCGCGCTGATGTTCAACCTGCAAGAACCGTACTTCACCTGGCCGCTGATTGCTGCTGACGGGGGTTATGCGTTCAAGTATGAAAACGGCAAGTACGACATTAAAGACGTGGGCGTGGATAACGCTGGCGCGAAAGCGGGTCTGACCTTCCTGGTTGACCTGATTAAAAACAAACACATGAATGCAGACACCGATTACTCCATCGCAGAAGCTGCCTTTAATAAAGGCGAAACAGCGATGACCATCAACGGCCCGTGGGCATGGTCCAACATCGACACCAGCAAAGTGAATTATGGTGTAACGGTACTGCCGACCTTCAAGGGTCATCCATCCAAACCGTTCGTTGGCGTGCTGAGCGCAGGTATTAACGCCGCCAGTCCGAACAAAGAGCTGGCGAAAGAGTTCCTCGAAAACTATCTGCTGACTGACGAAGGTCTGGAAGCGGTTAATAAAGACAAACCGCTGGGTGCCGTAGCGCTGAAGTCTTACGAGGAAGAGTTGGCGAAAGATCCACGTATTGCCGCCACCATGGAAAACGCCCAGAAAGGTGAAATCATGCCGAACATCCCGCAGATGTCCGCTTTCTGGTATGCCGTGCGTACTGCGGTGATCAACGCCGCCAGCGGTCGTCAGACTGTCGATGAAGCCCTGAAAGACGCGCAGACTCGTATCACCAAGTAATGCTGTGAAATGCCGGATGCGGCGTGAACGCCTTGTCCGGCCTACAAAACCGAAACGTATGTAGGCCTGGTAAGGCGCGTCAGCGTCGCATCAGGCAGTTGTTGTCGGATAAGGCGTGAAAGCCTTATCCGTCCTGGAATGAGGAAGAACCCCATGGATGTCATTAAAAAGAAACATTGGTGGCAAAGCGACGCGCTGAAATGGTCAGTGTTAGGTCTGCTCGGCCTGCTGGTGGGTTACCTTGTTGTTTTAATGTACGCACAAGGGGAATACCTGTTCGCCATTACCACGCTGATATTGAGTTCAGCGGGGCTGTATATTTTCGCCAATCGTAAAGCCTACGCCTGGCGCTATGTTTACCCGGGAATGGCTGGAATGGGATTATTCGTCCTCTTCCCTTTGGTCTGCACCATCGCCATTGCCTTCACCAACTACAGCAGCACTAACCAGCTGACTTTTGAACGTGCGCAGGAAGTGTTGTTAGATCGCTCCTGGCAAGCAGGCAAAACCTATAATTTTGGTCTTTACCCGGCGGGCGATGAGTGGCAACTGGCGCTCAGCGACGGCGAAACCGGCAAAAATTACCTCTCCGACGCGTTTAAATTTGGCGGCGAGCAAAAACTGCAACTGAAAGAAACGACCGCCCAGCCCGAAGGCGAACGCGCGAATCTGCGCGTGATTACCCAGAATCGTCAGGCGCTGAGTGACATTACCGCCATTCTGCCAGATGGCAACAAAGTGATGATGAGCTCCCTGCGCCAGTTTTCTGGCACGCAGCCGCTCTACACACTCGACGGTGACGGCACGTTGACGAATAATCAGAGCGGCGTGAAATATCGTCCGAATAACCAAATTGGCTTTTACCAGTCCATTACCGCCGACGGCAACTGGGGTGATGAAAAGCTAAGCCCCGGTTACACCGTGACCACCGGCTGGAAAAACTTTACCCGCGTCTTCACCGACGAAGGCATTCAGAAACCGTTCCTCGCCATTTTCGTCTGGACCGTGGTGTTCTCGCTGATCACTGTCTTTTTAACGGTGGCGGTCGGCATGGTTCTGGCGTGTCTGGTGCAGTGGGAAGCGTTGCGCGGCAAAGCGATCTATCGCGTCCTGCTGATTCTGCCCTACGCGGTGCCATCGTTCATTTCAATCTTGATTTTCAAAGGGTTGTTTAACCAGAGCTTCGGTGAGATCAACATGATGTTGAGCGCGCTGTTTGGCGTGAAGCCCGCCTGGTTCAGCGATCCGACCACCGCCCGCACGATGCTGATTATCGTCAACACCTGGCTGGGTTATCCGTACATGATGATCCTCTGCATGGGCTTGCTGAAAGCGATTCCGGACGATTTGTATGAAGCCTCAGCAATGGATGGCGCAGGTCCATTCCAGAACTTCTTTAAGATTACGCTGCCGCTGCTGATTAAACCGCTGACGCCGCTGATGATCGCCAGCTTTGCCTTTAACTTTAACAACTTCGTGCTGATTCAACTGTTAACCAACGGCGGCCCGGATCGTCTTGGCACGACCACGCCAGCCGGTTATACCGACCTGCTTGTTAACTACACCTACCGCATCGCTTTTGAAGGCGGCGGGGGTCAGGACTTCGGTCTGGCAGCAGCAATTGCCACGCTGATCTTCCTGCTGGTGGGCGCGCTGGCGATAGTGAACCTGAAAGCCACGCGAATGAAGTTTGATTAAGGGAGATAACAAAAATGGCAATGGTCCAACCGAAATCGCAAAAAGCACGTTTGTTTATTACTCACCTGCTACTGCTACTTTTTATCGCGGCGATTATGTTCCCGCTGCTGATGGTCGTCGCTATCTCACTGCGCCAGGGGAACTTTGCGACCGGCAGCCTGATCCCGGAGCAAATCTCCTGGGATCACTGGAAACTGGCGTTAGGTTTTAGCGTAGAACAGGCTGATGGTCGCATTACGCCACCGCCATTCCCGGTACTGCTGTGGCTGTGGAACTCGGTAAAGGTCGCCGGGATTTCCGCGATTGGCATTGTGGCGCTCTCCACCACCTGCGCCTACGCTTTCGCCCGTATGCGCTTTCCAGGCAAAGCGACGCTGCTGAAAGGAATGCTGATTTTCCAGATGTTCCCGGCAGTACTTTCACTGGTCGCGTTGTATGCGTTGTTTGATCGTTTGGGTGAGTACATTCCATTCATTGGCCTGAATACTCACGGCGGCGTAATTTTCGCGTATCTGGGTGGGATTGCGCTGCATGTCTGGACCATCAAAGGCTATTTCGAAACCATCGACAGTTCGCTGGAAGAAGCGGCGGCGCTGGATGGTGCGACACCGTGGCAGGCCTTTCGCCTTGTCCTGTTGCCGCTGTCAGTACCGATTCTGGCGGTGGTATTCATCCTGTCGTTTATCGCTGCCATTACTGAAGTTCCGGTCGCGTCGCTGTTACTGCGTGACGTAAACAGCTACACCCTGGCCGTGGGGATGCAGCAATACCTCAACCCGCAAAACTACCTGTGGGGTGACTTTGCCGCCGCTGCCGTGATGTCTGCATTACCGATCACCATCGTCTTCTTGCTGGCTCAACGCTGGCTGGTCAACGGCCTGACGGCAGGTGGTGTGAAAGGTTAAAGATGTTGTTCTGCCAATGTTATGCCGCTGCACCCTCAACTTACGTTATCCCAACTTGTGACTGTTATTCGGCGCTCCACGGAGCGCCTTTTTTTACTCCCGCTTCAACCGTTTCGAATTACATAACCACAGGGTGATCACCAGTAACAGGATCGCTGCCGAGTAGATCAACACATCCAGTGGCGATTTATGATCGACGATGATCAAGCGCACAATGGCGGTGATCCCAATATAGACAAAGTAACGTAGCGGGAAGTGAAAACCGGACTGAAAGTACTTCACAATCAGCGCGATAAATTCGAAATAGAGAAAGTAAACCACCAGCCCTTCTACCAGCTCATATTTGCTGGTTTGTTCTGGCGCGAACAGCACATCAGCCAGATGCACCGTTTCTTTGCCGAGGAAGACAACCAAAATCAGGCCGAGGCACAGCAGGCCAAGATTGAGTACGGTCTGCAAAATGGTGGAGATAAACTCCACGCGCGGACGAGAGAGTGACGTCATAGCAGTACCTCCTTCACAGTGGCGAGCTTCCTGTATAACGCAAAAATGTGACGGAGATCTATATTTTTTGTGTATGTTTTGTTCAACCTGGATTAAGTGGCATCTCCCATCAACATCGTATCTGGCAAAACACACTGTCCAAAAAATCACCCATTCAGGTGATTCCCAGCCACCAGCAATGCGCGAAAAATCGACAATGTTCCTCTGGAACAAATGAAACGTAACCTGATAAAGGTGGTAAAAATGAAGCCTTATTTTGCTGCTTTGATGTTATCAGTCTCTGTTCTTCCTGCTTATGCTGGTCCGCTCGGTACTGCTGATAAAGCCGACTTACCGCAAAGCAATGTCTCCAGCCCAATGATGGCCCAGTCGCTCAGGCAACCAGACCTGCAACCGATATCGACGGACAGGAAGACAGAATGTTTTCGCCTTTACACACCAGATCGCAAACCGGGGGTGAACTGCGTTCCTGATGGCTCGACAGGCCATTAAGAATAAAGGTGCCAGTGAGTGCGAAAACTGGCACCTTTTCCATGACTTAGCGGAAATTGACGCTACGGTCGCTGGTCATGTCATACAACTGGAACTTACGCCCAAGTTGCTGACCACCGTCACGCGTCAGCGGCGTCCAGCCAATTGCCGCACGGCTGCGTGTCGGGCCAGACGAGAAGAGATCCAGCGGTACAGAGACATACACGCCTTTGGTGAAGTCCCCTTCGCCGTACTCCTCTTTCGAAACATTGGTGATCGTGGCATAGCCACCCACCACCACGCCGCTATCAAAGCGTTTGGCGATCTCCAGCGTGCCGCCTTTATCCCCAGCCAGATACTGCCCGACGCTCACTTTCACTAACACATCCTGAGCGAAAGATGGCGTCCAGTAGGCGGTCAGATGTCCGGTTTTCACGCTGTAGTCGGTGAATTTCATCATATCTTTTGCACTACGCCAGTCGCGCTGTTTAACGTAGTTGGCATCCAGACCAAACGCCCAGTTGCTGTCCAGCGGGCGATACAACACTTCTGCCCCCGCACCGCCAAACATGGTTTCGAGATAACCACCGTAGACCTGACCGTAGAAGCCGTTGCCCAGATGCTGGAAGTAGTTGGCTTGCAGGTTATTCACATAGACATCGTTCTGCACATACTCGCGCACATGGGTACGAACGCGCGGTAAGTGCGAGTCCTGCGGCGGATTGGTGTAGTTAAACTTGTCGTAGTTGTTGGCAAGATTTGCAAACAGGCTGCCGGTGGTCAGCAGATGGTCCGTCAGCCACAAATCTGCCGTTCCCATCACGCCCAGCTGATACATGTAAAAGTTTTCCGGGCCACCGACCGACTGGTTCAGCACCGGATCGATATGGAAATCAAAGCGTGATTTGTCGATATACCAGCCCTGCTCGGTGGACTGTGGAACCACTGGCTCGACGCGTTTTTGCGCCAGCGTCGTTTCGTGGCCCAACGGCTCTCCGGCGAGATGATTTTTCAGGCTGGCGACATCGGTTTCCGTCGTCACCTGCGGCATGTTAAGGCGATTTTCCGTAATGCGGATCGTTTTGATCCCATCCGGCAGATCGTTCATCACGATCCGATTAGCACGGATGATCCCTTCGCGCGAATCACGATATTTCACCTGCTCGCCGGTAACATACAGCGTATCGCCTTTCGCCTGGATCTGTGGATCGGCAAGTCCGGCATTGTATTTCAACAGCGTTAACTGATTCGCCACCACCGAATGCTGCAAAATGGCATCCTGCGGCTGCGGTTGATATTGCGGGCGGGCGTTATCGTTGTAAGACGGGCGCAGATCGTTAAAGTTGGTGCGCAACGTAACGCCAAACATAAAGGTGTTGCCACGTTCATAGCTAAGGTTAACGTCGGCCCAATCGGTAACGCGATAAATCGCACCGACGTTAAACTTACTTTTTTGCTCCAGCTTCCCGGCAAAATCCTGCTGATAATTATTGCCTTCATACTCCAGTTTCAGGCGCAGCGGTTGCCAGGGCGTCTGGTATTCCACGCCGCCAAACAGTGAGGCAGGACCGTGGAACATCTGGCTACCGTCGATAGATCCCGCCTGTTTGTAGCTGTTATCGCGATAGCAATATTTATCACTGGCTGAACAGAGCGGATTTTTCACATTACCGCTGGTGCCCAGATATCCCCAGCCCAGGCCGAGCGTAAAATCGAACGGCCCCCAGGCTTTGCTGGCAACAAGATATTCCGCATCAAACAGCCCCGTACCGCCGATATCCCGCGCACCAACCGCCACTTGCGGCAGCCAGTAACTCTCTTCCCACAAACGCAGTTTGAGATCGAAGGCTTTATCTTTATACGTTTGATCGCCAGAGAACGCTTCGACGCTGCTGTACTGCCGGGTGCGCACGTCGGTGTAGCGCAGCGTTGTTTCTAGCCACGGGAAGAGTTGCACTGAAGCTGAGTAATAACGGTACTGATCGTTATCGCGATAGTTCAGACTCAACTCCCCTTCCCGTGCCATACGCGCGGTGGGCGTTTGTAATAATCCTACGCCACCGAAATCCGACTGCGACGGACCAATGGGCGCAGGATATGTTTCGCCGTAGCAAGCTGTGCTAATGCCCAGCGCCAGTAAGCTAAGCAGATGTCTTTTTTTCATTATTGAGGTATCCGCTGCGTCAGAGTCTGAAGAATGTCGGCGTTAAGGGCATCAGGCGTCTCACTCCAGACGGAGTCCGCGAGGCCAACATAAATAATGCTGCCGGGCATCGGCTCTACGTGACGCTTGTTCCAGTAAGCCACCGGCGCTTTTTGCGTGCGTCCGTCCGGGTAAACCACCCACGCGTAGCTGCGATCCGCACCGCTAAGCAGGTTCTGCCCGGAGAGATAGCTCGCCACGTCGCGACCTGGAGTGAATGGCTGCTTGCCAGGACGGCTGATAAGCCCGAACAACGTGACCGTGGACGGCGGTGGTCCGACCCACAGCGTGTAGTTGCCCTGCAACGGCGGGTTACCGCGTTCGGCAACGCGGACGATATCGGGATCAAGATTGATTTTTTGCCTGCCCGTCACTTTCAACGCCTGAATTTGCTGGCGTAAGGCGTTAATCGCAGCGGCATCGTCGGCGCTGGAATCTGCGCCCTGTTCTGCCAGCCGTGTCAGCAACGCCTGCTGCTGACGCAATGCTGCCGCCGTTGCCAGCTCTTCGCTAATCACCGCACCGGGCCACCAACTGTTTGCCAGCCGCGGTTGGCCTACCAGATCGATTAAATGCTCTGCCCCCGTCAGCGTTTTGGCCTCACTGCTGCCATTGCTGAATACCTTGACGGTTCCCGCCGCGAAGACCGATGACGCCCCCACACTCAAAATCAATGCGACAATAGTTTGTTTAATCATTGTTTTGCCGCCTTGATGAGAGTGGTTTTCACCGGGAAATAATCCGCGCCGAGATACTGTTCCGACTGGCGAATTTGCCCTTCGCTGTCGATCCAATAGCGGTTATGCCAGCGCGCCTGGTCGGTGGAGACGTCTTCGTCCAGCACGCGAACCGGAGTTTCATCGCTGCCGACTTTGACGGTATCGGTGCCATCCCATTTGAAGACTGAGCGTGCGGTGGCGTAGCGTACCTGCTGGTACTCGGTCCAGCCCATCGTGCGCGTCCATGTTGCACCATCAACAATTTGTGCGGGTTTAATCAGCGGGTCGGCGGCAAGGTTATTCACGTCAATCAGGTTGTCGCCGCCAAGCAAAGTCTTCACCAGACGACCATGTTGTGTGACGAGAGTGGCCTGATCCTGAGTGACCCATTTTTGTTGTCCGTCTTCAGCAAAGGCCAGCACCACAAACAATTGCGGCCCGCCATTAAGCTGCATGTACTGGCTGGCGTAGGGCATATTTTGAATATCATCGTCCGTCAGCTGTACGCCTGGCGTGCCGAACAGACTGTCCCACAGCGAATTGCCCAGCTCTTTAGTCGTGGCTGAACAGGCCTGTAATAGCAGGCAGATAAGAATGAGTGCAGGTCGCTTCACGACTCTTCTCCAGAGGGGCAGAATAACCACACCGGAGTGTGGTTATGGTAAATCCCTTCATACTTCAAGCCACAGATGCAATGACTCGAATTATTTTGGGGATACATACTTTATTACTGGGTACTGGTGGTCGTGGTTGTTGTGGTCCCGGTATTAGAACCATCACCGCCACCGGTTGCCGCGAGCGCGACACCCACCGCCGAGCTTACGGTGCTGACGCTGGTCGCGGAGGAACTCCCCGCCGAAACCGACGTTGCTGCCGACCCTGCCGCTTCGCCCACCTGTACAGGTGCAGCCCACGCAGAAGTCGCCGCAAGCGCAGATATGGCAAAAATGCCATACAGAACTTTTTTCATAACAATTTCCCTTCATTGAATGAATGGAGATTTACCCAAAAACATTTCGGGCGGGATCGAGTATACACAACTAAAGCATGCGAATTACGGTGTGGGGAATTAGCGATGGGGTTTTAGGATAATTGGAATGAATATCAAATATAAGTTTCAACTTATATATAAATAAGATTAAAAATCAAAAAGTTAAAATAAAAACAAAAGTAATTAATCTGCGTATTTTCCGAAATAAACAACGATTAAAAATCTATTTTAGGATTAACCTCACGGTATGATTTCCGTTAAATCACAGACAAGGGGATTTATCTGATAAAAAAATGCCGACATAACGTCGGCATTTTTATTGTGCACAGAAAACCCCCAGCTAGGTTGGGGGTTCCGGAAAGCTTTCAGCTTTGAGCCAGTTATTAAAACCCCTTTTGATTTGTTAAAACACCTTGCGGTCTGGCAACTGCAAGTGTCAAACAAGAAATCAAAAGGGGGTCCCAATGGGGGACGAAAAGAGCTTAGCGCACACCCGCTGGAACTGTAAATATCACATAGTTTTTGCGCCGAAATACCGAAGACTGGCGTTTTACGGAGAGAAGCGTAGGGCGATAGGCAGTATTTTGAGAAAGCTGTGTGAGTGGAAAAGCGTACGGATTCTGGAAGCAGAGTGCTGCGCAGATCATATCCATATGCTTGTGGAAATCCCACCCAAAATGAGCGTATCCGGCTTTATGGGATATCTGAAAGGGAAAAGCAGTCTGATGCTTTACGAGCAGTTTGGGGATTTGAAATTCAAATACAGAAACAGGGAGTTCTGGTGCCGAGGGTACTATGTCGATACGGTGGGTAAGAACACGGCGAAGATACAGGACTACATAAAGCACCAGCTTGAAGAGGATAAAATGGGGGAGCAGTTATCGATTCCATATCCGGGCAGCCCGTTTACGGGCCGTAAGTAACGAAGTTGAATGCAAATGTCAGATCGTATGCGCCTGTTAGGGCGCGGCTGGTAACAGAGCCTTACAGGCGCATTTGAAAAACCTCCGGCTATGCCGGAGGATATTTATTAAGGTTTTTAAATTAACCGCGCCACGCTTTATAGCGGTTAATCAGACCATTGGTCGAGCTATCGTGGCTGCTGATTTCTTTATCATCTTTCAGCTCTGGCAGAATACGGTTCGCCAGTTGTTTACCCAGCTCCACGCCCCACTGGTCGAAGGTGAAGATGTTCAGAATCACGCCCTGAGTAAAGATTTTGTGCTCATACAGCGCAATCAACGCACCCAGGCTGAACGGAGTGATTTCGCGCAGCAGGATGGAGTTGGTCGGACGGTTACCTTCGAACACTTTGAACGGCACCACGTAGTCAAGCGTTGCCGGATCTTTACCCTGATCACGATATTCCTGCTCAACCACTTCGCGGGATTTACCAAACGCCAGCGCTTCGGTCTGAGCAAAGAAGTTAGACAGCAGTTTCTGGTGATGATCAGAGAGTGGGTTATGGGTGATAGCCGGGGCGATGAAATCGCACGGTACCATTTTGGTTCCCTGGTGGATCAGCTGGTAGAACGCGTGCTGACCGTTTGTGCCTGGTTCACCCCAGATAATCGGGCCAGTCTGGTAATCCACAACGTTACCGTTACGGTCAACATACTTACCGTTGGACTCCATATTGCCCTGCTGGAAGTACGCCGCGAAACGGTGCATATACTGGTCATACGGCAGAATCGCTTCAGTTTCCGCACCAAAGAAATTGTTGTACCAGATGCCAATCAGCGCCAGCAGGACAGGCAGGTTTTTCTCGGCAGGCGTGGTGGAGAAATGCTTGTCCATCGCGTGTGCGCCAGAAAGCAGTTCAACAAAATTATCAAAGCCGATGGAGAGAACAATCGACAAGCCAATCGCTGACCACAAAGAGTAACGGCCGCCAACCCAGTCCCAAAACTCGAACATGTTGGCAGTATCAATACCAAACTCGCCAACGGCTTTGGCATTGGTTGAGAGCGCCGCAAAGTGTTTTGCAACGTGTTTTTCATCACCTGCCGCTTTCAGGAACCAGTCACGCGCGCTATGGGCGTTGGTCATAGTTTCCTGAGTGGTGAAGGTTTTAGAGGCTACCAGGAACAGCGTGGTTTCCGGGTTTACTTTTTTCAGCACTTCCGCGATGTGAGTCCCATCGACGTTAGAAACAAAGTGCATGTTCAGGTGATTTTTGTACGGACGCAGTGCTTCGGTCACCATGTACGGGCCGAGGTCAGAACCACCGATCCCGATGTTCACTACGTCAGTGATTGCTTTGCCGGTATAACCCTTCCACTCACCGGAAATAATCGCTTCCGAGAAGGTTTTCATCTTCTCCAGCACCGCGTTGACTTCTGGCATTACGTCTTTGCCATCAACCAGAATCGGGGTATTGCTACGGTTACGCAGCGCTACGTGCAGCACGGCGCGGTTTTCAGTGCGGTTGATCTTCTCGCCAGAGAACATCGACTTAATCGCGCCCGCCAGATCGCACTCTTTCGCCAGATCTTGTAATTTCGCCAGCGTCTCTTCAGTGATGCGGTTTTTGGAGTAATCCACCAGCATCTGATCGTCGAAGGTTGCGGAGAACTTAGAAAAACGATCGCCGTCTTTAGCAAAAAGATCGGCGATCGTAACGTCTTTCATTTCATCGAAGTGTTTCTGTAGTGCCTGCCAGGCAGCGGTCTGCGTTGGATTGATGTTTTTCATTAGCAATACTCTTCTGATTTTGAGAATTGTGACTTTGGAAGATTGTAGCGCCAGTCACAGAAAAATGTGATGGTTTTAGTGCCGTTAGCGTAATGTTGAGTGTAAACCCTTAGCGCAGTGAAGCATTTATTAGCTGAACTACTGACCGCCAGGAGTGGATGAAAAATCCGCATGACCCCATCGTTGACAACCGCCCCGCTCACCCTTTATTTATAAATGTACTACCTGCGCTAGCGCAGGCCAGAAGAGGCGCGTTGCCCAAGTAACGGTGTTGGAGGAGCCAGTCCTGTGATAACACCTGAGGGGGTGCATCGCCGAGGTGATTGAACGGCTGGCCACGTTCATCATCGGCTACAGGGGCTGAATCCCCTGGGTTGTCACCAGAAGCGTTCGCAGTCGGGCGTTTCGCAAGTGGTGGAGCACTTCTGGGTGAAAATAGTAGCGAAGTATCGCTCTGCGCCCACCCGTCTTCCGCTCTTCCCTTGTGCCAAGGCTGAAAATGGATCCCCTGACACGAGGTAGTTATGTCTGAAATTGTTGTCTCCAAATTTGGCGGTACCAGCGTAGCTGATTTTGACGCCATGAACCGCAGCGCTGATATTGTGCTTTCTGATGCCAACGTACGTTTAGTTGTCCTCTCGGCTTCTGCTGGTATCACTAATCTGCTGGTCGCTTTAGCTGAAGGACTGGAACCTGGCGAGCGATTCGAAAAACTCGACGCAATCCGCAATATCCAGTTTGCCATTCTGGAACGTCTGCGTTACCCGAACGTTATCCGTGAAGAGATTGAACGTCTGCTGGAGAACATTACTGTTCTGGCAGAAGCGGCGGCGCTGGCAACGTCTCCGGCGCTGACAGATGAACTGGTCAGCCACGGCGAGCTGATGTCGACCCTGCTGTTTGTCGAAATCCTGCGCGAACGCGATGTTCAGGCACAGTGGTTTGATGTACGTAAAGTGATGCGTACCAACGACCGATTTGGTCGTGCAGAGCCAGATGTAGCCGCGCTGGCGGAACTGGCCGCGCTGCAGCTGCTCCCACGCCTCAATGAAGGCTTAGTGATCACCCAGGGATTTATCGGTAGCGAAAATAAAGGTCGTACAACGACGCTTGGCCGTGGAGGCAGCGATTATACGGCAGCCTTGCTGGCGGAGGCTTTACACGCATCTCGTGTTGATATCTGGACCGACGTCCCGGGCATCTACACCACCGATCCACGCGTGGTTTCCGCAGCAAAACGCATTGATGAAATCGCGTTTGCCGAAGCGGCAGAGATGGCAACTTTTGGTGCAAAAGTACTGCATCCGGCAACGTTGCTACCCGCAGTACGTAGCGATATCCCGGTCTTTGTCGGCTCCAGTAAAGACCCACGCGCAGGTGGTACGCTGGTGTGCAATAAAACTGAAAATCCGCCGCTATTCCGCGCGCTGGCGCTTCGTCGCAATCAGACTCTGCTCACTTTGCACAGCCTGAATATGCTGCATTCTCGCGGTTTCCTCGCGGAAGTTTTCGGCATCCTCGCGCGGCATAATATTTCGGTAGACTTAATCACCACGTCAGAAGTGAGCGTGGCATTAACCCTTGATACCACCGGTTCAACCTCCACTGGCGATACCTTGCTGACGCAATCTCTGCTGATGGAGCTGTCTGCACTATGCCGGGTAGAAGTGGAGGAAGGTCTGGCGCTGGTCGCGTTGATTGGCAATGACCTGTCAAAAGCCTGCGGCGTTGGCAAAGAGGTATTCGGCGTACTGGAACCGTTCAACATTCGCATGATTTGTTACGGCGCATCCAGCCATAACCTGTGCTTCCTGGTGCCCGGCGAAGATGCCGAGCAGGTGGTGCAAAAACTGCATAGTAATTTGTTTGAGTAAATACTGTATGGCCTGGAAGCTATATTTCGGGCCGTATTGATTTTCTTGTCACTATGCTCATCAATAAACGAGCCTGTACTCTGTTAACCAACATCTTTATCGGAGAATAATTGCCTTTAATTTTTTTATCTGCATCTCTAATTAATTATCGAAAGAGATAAATAGTTAAGAGAAGGCAAAATGAATATTATCAGTTCTGCTCGCAAACGAATTCCCGTACACTGAACTCTCTGGCTCACTGAGGGCACCAGCATGGCACTCCCCCGTATTACCCAAAAAGAGATGACTGAACGCGAGCAGCGTGAACTTAAAACACTGCTGGATCGGGCGCGGATTGCGCATGGTCGCGTACTGACCAACTCCGAAACCAACAGCATTAAGAAAGAGTACATCGATAAATTAATGGTCGAGCGTGAGGCTGAAGCGAAAAAAGCCCGCCAGTTAAAGAAAAAGCAGGCTTATAAACCGGATCCTGAAGCGTCATTTAGCTGGTCAGCAAATACGTCGACGCGCGGCAGGCGCTGATTAGCGCCCCTTCTTTTTACGCCCCGGCGAGGTAAAACGCTTACCGTTGGACGCCGGGCGACCGCCTTTTTCCGCCGTTTTTTCCATCTTAACGACTGGACGTTTAATGCCTACAGTTTTCGGTTTGGCCTTCGCTTTAGGTTTTGCCTCGGAAGAGGAATTTTCAATGAGCTTAAAGAGGTCGATTAACTCATCGTCAGTTAAATCACGCCATTCCCCCAGCGGAATGCCGCTTAAACTAACGTTCATGATGCGCGTACGTTCCAGCTTTTTCACTTCGTAACCAAAGTGCTCGCACATGCGACGGATCTGACGGTTCAGCCCCTGCACCAGGGTAATGCGGAAGACAAACGGCGCTTCTTTTTTGACTTTACACTTTTTCGTCACCGTCCCGAGGATCGGCACTCCCGCCCCCATACCACGAATAAATTCATCGGTAATCGGTTTATCGACCGTCACCAGATACTCTTTCTCATGATCGTTACCCGCACGGAGGATCTTATTCACCAGATCGCCGTGATTGGTGAGGAAAATCAGCCCCTGGGAGTCTTTATCCAGGCGGCCAATCGGGAACACGCGTTTGCTGTGGTTAACGAAATCGACAATGTTATCGCGCTCGCCATCTTCGGTGGTGCTGACAATACCGACGGGCTTGTTCAGGGCGATAAGTACCAAATCTTCGGCTTCCCGAGGCTCAATCAACTGACCGTTTACTTTCACAACGTCGCCGGGTTTCACCTGATCGCCAATGGTGGCTCGCTTGCCATTAAGGAACACATTGCCTTGCTCGATATAGCGATCCGCTTCGCGGCGTGAGCAAATTCCGCTTTCGCTGATGTATTTATTTAAACGGACTGATGAGTCGGGCAGCATAAATTCTCCTGTAAAACGCGGAATATACCGTACCTCTTAGCGGGGAAAAACAGGGTTATGCGGCAACGTAGAAATTAAATGTGATCTGCCACGCCTTTTATCACAAAAGTGTCTCCGGAAGTACGATGCAAATTTGCCTGGCAAAATAAGGATAATCAACATATTACGAACCGCTGCACACCTGTGCTGATGACTACTACGCAGAGAAACAAATGTGCAAGAGAAAGCGCTATTTCTCCCCATGCAAAGAGTGAAAAATCGCTTTGAAAGGCCATCATGATGGGGTTATATCAGATCAAGCGGTGAGAAAGCGTATTTGCACAAATGTGCAGAACCAGGAGGCGGCAATGGAAAACAGTGACGATATCCGTTTGATTGTGAAGATTGCCCAACTCTATTACGAACAGGATATGACGCAGGCGCAAATCGCGCGCGAACTGGGTATTTACCGCACCACCATCAGCCGCTTGCTTAAACGAGGCCGCGATCAGGGAATTGTCACCATCGCCATCAACTATGACTACAACGAAAATCTCTGGCTGGAGCAGCAACTGAAGCAAAAGTTTGGCCTGAAAGACGTTGTGGTGGTGTCGGGAAATGATGAGGATGAAGAGACTCAACTGGCGATGATGGGGTTACACGGCGCGCAACTGCTGGATCGCTTGCTGGAACCTGGCGATATTGTCGGTTTTTCCTGGGGTCGCGCGGTGAGCGCACTGGTTGAAAACTTGCCGCAGGCGGGGCAATCGCGGCAGTTAATCTGCGTACCAATTATTGGCGGACCGTCCGGTAAACTCGAAAGCCGCTATCATGTAAACACATTAACCTACAGCGCGGCAGCGAAGTTGAAAGGGGAATCGCATCTCGCGGATTTTCCGGCTCTACTGGATAACCCCTTAATTCGTAATGGGATCATGCAGTCTCAGCACTTTAAAACCATCTCTGCCTACTGGGATAATCTGGATGTCGCCCTGGTGGGAATTGGCTCACCGGCCATTCGCGACGGCGCTAACTGGCATGCGTTTTATGGTGGTGAAGAGAGTGACGACCTGAATGCCCGCCAGGTTGCTGGCGATATTTGCTCGCGCTTTTTTGATATTCACGGCGCAATGGTTGAAACGAATATGAGCGAAAAAACACTCTCTATCGAAATGAATAAATTAAATCAGGCACGATATTCCATTGGCATTGCCATGAGTGAAGAAAAATACAGCGGAATTGTTGGTGCACTGCGTGGAAAATATATTAATTGTCTGGTAACGAATAGCAGCACAGCTGAACTATTACTGAAATAAAAATCTTCCCGATGTTTACCGTAATAAAAATTACGGCGGGTCCCTATTATCTAAAAACAGGAGTCTGTTATGCAAACGTGGTTAAATTTGCAGGATAAAATCATTATCGTCACCGGCGGCGCATCCGGTATTGGTCTGGCGATTGTAGAGGAATTATTAGCACAAGGCGCAAACGTACAGATGGTAGATATTCACGGTGGCGATGGACAATATGAAGGTCATAAAGGCTATCAGTTTTGGCCGACCGATATTTCCAGCGCCAAAGAGGTAAATCATACGGTAGCAGAAATTATCCAGCGTTTTGGTCGCATCGACGGTCTGGTTAACAACGCCGGGGTCAATTTTCCGCGTCTGCTGGTCGATGAGAAAGCGCCTGCCGGGCAGTATGAACTCAACGAAGCTGCATTCGAAAAAATGGTCAATATCAACCAGAAAGGCGTTTTTCTGATGTCGCAGGCGGTGGCGCGACAGATGGTCAAACAACACGATGGCGTGATTGTGAATGTTTCCTCAGAAAGTGGGCTGGAAGGCTCAGAAGGCCAAAGCTGTTACGCCGCGACCAAAGCCGCGCTCAATAGCTTCACGCGCTCCTGGTCGAAAGAGCTGGGTAAGCACGGTATCCGTGTGGTCGGTATCGCGCCGGGGATTCTGGAAAAAACAGGACTGCGCACGCCGGAATATGAAGAAGCGCTGGCGTGGACGCGCAATATCACCGTCGAGCAGCTGCGTGAAGGCTATACCAAAAACGCCATTCCTATTGGGCGCGCCGGAAGATTAGCAGAAGTCGCTGATTTTGTTTGTTATCTGCTGTCTGAACGCGCCAGCTACATCACCGGAGTAACCACTAACATTGCGGGCGGCAAAACACGCGGATAAGGAGGCTTTATGGTCAACGCCATTTTTTGTGCCCACGGCAAATTAGCCTGCGCCATGCTGGAATCGGTTCAGATGGTTTACGGCAACGCCAATGTTGAAGCCGTTGAATTTGTACCCGGCGAGAACGCCGGAGACATTGTGGCAAAGCTGGAGAAGTTAGTGAGCATTCACAATCATGACGAGTGGCTAATCGCCGTGGATTTACAGTGCGGTAGCCCGTGGAATGCAGCAGCGACGCTTGCGATGCGCAATCCGCACCTGCGGGTGATCAGCGGCCTTTCCCTGCCACTGGCGCTCGAACTGGTCGATAACCAGGACAGCATGAACGTTGATGAACTGTGTGAACACCTGACGCAAATCGCAAAGCAAACCTGCGTTGTCTGGAAACAACTGGCAACGGCAGAGGAGGATTTCTGATGAACATTACGCTCGCCCGCATTGATGACCGCCTGATCCACGGTCAGGTCACTACCGTCTGGTCGAAAGTGGCTAACGCCCAGCGCATTATTATCTGCAATGACGAAGTTTATAACGATGAAGTTCGCCGGACATTATTGCGTCAGGCTGCGCCACCGGGAATGAAGGTTAACGTGGTCAATATTGAAAAAGCCGTCGCGGTTTATCACAACCCGCAATATCAGGACGAAACCGTTTTTTATCTTTTCACTCGCCCACAGGATGCCTTAGCGATGGTTCGCCAGGGGGTAAAAATAGGCACCCTGAATATTGGCGGCATGGCCTGGCGGCCCGGTAAAAAACAGTTAACCAAAGCGGTTTCATTAGATGATGATGATATTAACGCATTTCATGAGTTAAATAATCTTGGCGTCATACTGGATTTACGCGTCGTAGCGTCAGATCCCTCAATCAATATTATCGACAAAATAAACGAACAGTTAATCGCAAATTAAATAATAGCGCCTGTGTACATATGCTTTAACAGGCAGGGATGACGACACTTAAAAGGTGACAAATCATGGAAATAAGTACCCTACAAATCATTGCTATATTTCTTTTTTCCTGTATTGCCGGAATGGGCAGCGTGCTGGATGAATTTCAGACTCATCGCCCGTTAATTGCCTGTACGGTGATTGGTTTAATTCTCGGTGATTTAAAAACCGGAATAATACTCGGTGGTACGCTGGAATTGATAGCTCTCGGCTGGATGAACGTCGGCGCGGCGCAATCTCCAGATTCTGCACTCGCCAGCATAATCTCCGCCATTCTGGTTATCGTTGGTCAGCAAAGCATCGCCACCGGAATCGCCATCGCGTTGCCTGTGGCTGCGGCAGGCCAGGTGCTGACGGTGTTTGCCCGTACCATCACCGTAGTGTTCCAGCACGCGGCGGATAAAGCAGCGGAAGAGGCGCGGTTTCGCACTCTCGATATTCTGCATGTCTCCGCGCTTGGCGTGCAGGCGCTGCGCGTTGCTATTCCGGCACTGATTGTCTCGCTGTTCGTCAGCGCCGATATGGTCAGCAATATGTTAAACGCCATTCCCGAATTTGTGACCCGAGGACTACAGATTGCTGGCGGTTTTATCGTGGTGGTCGGTTACGCCATGGTGCTACGTATGATGGGCGTGAAATATTTGATGCCTTTCTTTTTCCTCGGTTTCCTCGCAGGTGGCTACCTCGATCTCAGTCTGCTGGCGTTCGGTGGCGTCGGCGTGATCATGGCCCTGGTCTACATCCAGCTAAATCCACAGTGGCGTAAAGCTGAACCTCAACTCCAGGCCACCGCCTCCACCGCCCTTGACCAACTTGACGATTAACGGAGCCATCATGGAACAGAGAAAAATTACACGCAGCGATCTGGTGAGCATGTTTCTGCGCTCCAACCTGCAACAGGCGTCCTTTAACTTTGAACGTATTCATGGGCTGGGTTTTTGCTACGACATGATCCCCGCCATCAAGCGACTTTACCCATTAAAAGAGGATCAGGTTGCGGCGCTCAGGCGACACCTGGTGTTCTTCAATACCACGCCAGCCGTATGTGGCCCGGTCATCGGCGTCACTGCCGCCATGGAAGAGGCGCGGGCCAACGGCGCGGAAATTGATGACGGTACCATTAACGGCATCAAAGTCGGTCTGATGGGACCATTGGCAGGAGTTGGCGATCCACTGGTCTGGGGAACGCTGCGCCCGATTACCGCCGCGCTCGGCGCATCTCTGGCACTTTCGGGCAACATTCTCGGCCCGCTGCTGTTTTTCTTTATTTTCAATGCGGTGCGTCTGGCGATGAAGTGGTATGGCCTACAGCTCGGCTTTCGCAAAGGGGTGAATATCGTCAGCGATATGGGCGGGAATGTGCTGCAAAAACTCACCGAAGGCGCGTCGATTCTCGGACTGTTTGTGATGGGCGTGCTGGTGACCAAATGGACGTCAATCAACGTACCGTTGGTGGTTTCACAAACGCATGCCGCCGATGGCTCCACCGTCACCATGACCGTGCAGAACATTCTCGACCAACTTTGCCCTGGTTTGCTGGCGCTCGGTCTGACGCTACTGATGGTTCGTCTGCTCAACAAAAAAATTAACCCGGTATGGCTGATTTTCGCCCTGTTTGGCTTAGGGATTATCGGCAATGCGCTGGGCTTCCTGTCCTGATTCTTCGCCCCGGCACGACTGCCGGGGCCATCGCTCAACATGAGGTGGTTTATGAAAACAACAGCTCTGCGTCTTTATGGTAAACGTGATTTACGCCTGGAAACCTTTGATCTTCCTGAAATGCAGGAGGATGAAATCCTCGCGACGGTGGTCACCGACAGCCTGTGCCTCTCTTCCTGGAAAGAGGCCAATCTGGGTGAAAACCATAAAAAAGTACCCGACGATGTGGCGACCAACCCCATCATCATCGGCCACGAGTTTTGCGGCGATATTCTGGCCGTGGGTAAAAAGTGGCAGCACAAATTTCAGCCGGGCCAGCGCTATGTGATTCAGGCCAACCTGCAATTGCCGGATCGCCCGGACTGCCCCGGCTACTCCTTCCCGTGGGTGGGCGGCGAAGCCACGCATGTGGTTATTCCCAACGAGGTCATGGAACAAGATTGCCTGCTGGCATACGACGGCGAAACCTATTTTGAAGGCTCGCTGGTTGAACCGCTTTCCTGCGTGATTGGCGCGTTCAACGCCAACTATCATCTTCAGGAAGGTAGTTATAACCACACGATGGGGATTCGCCCGCAAGGGCGCACGCTGATCCTCGGCGGCACCGGACCAATGGGACTGTTGGCGATTGATTATGCGCTACATGGACCCGTTAACCCTTCGCTGCTCGTCATTACCGATACCGACAACGACAAATTGAGTTATGCGCGCAAGCACTATCCATCAGAACCGCAAACACTGATTCATTATCTCAATGCCGCCGATGCAGCATTTGATACGTTAATGGCACTGAGTGGCGGTCACGGCTTCGATGATATTTTCGTCTTTGTGCCTAATGAAGGACTGGTGACTCTCGCCTCTTCCTTGCTGGCGACAGATGGTTGTCTGAATTTCTTCGCCGGACCGCAGGATAAGCACTTCAGCGCGCCAATTAATTTCTACGATGTGCATTATGCATTTACCCACTACGTGGGCACGTCAGGCGGCAATACCGACGACATGCGCGCAGCGGTCAAATTGATTGAAGAGAAAAAAGTGCAGGCCGCAAAAGTGGTAACACATATTCTTGGGCTGAATGCCGCGGGCGAAACCACGCTTGAATTGCCTGCCGTCGGCGGCGGCAAAAAGCTGGTGTATACCGGGAAATACCTGCCGCTGACGTCACTCACGCAGATTCAGGATCAAGCACTGGCGGCGATTCTGGCGCGTCATCAGGGGATCTGGTCCGGTGAGGCGGAGCAATACCTGCTCACTCATGCAGAGGCAATTTCCCATGATTAATCGCGCTACTTAACTCTGCATGTCGCTGGCTGGTCGCCGCGGCAACTTCGCGACCTGATGTGCGGCTGATTGCTGAAGCGGCCCAATGTGCACGAGAAGGATAAAAAAACATCAGCGCCTTAAGGGGCGCTCAAATTGGTGGCAAAGTACACATTGTTTATGCCGGATGCGGAATAAAGCCTTATTCGGCCTACAAAATCGCGAAAATTCAAGACATTGCAATTAGCTTGTAGGCCTGATAAGCGTAGCGCATCAGGCAATGCTGTGTTTGTCATCAGGCTCAACGCCCGGTGCAATACGTGACATCGTGAGCCATGTCAGTAAGTGGTTAAATTCGCAGTGGTAGCATGCCTTCCGTGATTTCTTACTAACCGGAGAAGTAATGGAACTGCTTTTATTGAGTAACTCGACGCTGCCGGGTAAAGCCTGGCTGGAACATGCACTGCCGCTAATTGCTGAACAGTTGCAGGGTCGCCGCTCAGCGGTGTTTATCCCTTTCGCTGGCGTAACGCAGACCTGGGATGATTACACAGCGAAAACGGCTGCGGTTCTCGCTCCGCTGGGTGTTTCTGTCACCGGTATTCATAGCGTTGTCGATCCCGTTGCTGCGATTGAAAATGCTGAGATCGTGATTGTCGGCGGCGGTAATACTTTCCAGTTGCTGAAACAGTGCCGCGAGCGCGGGCTGCTGGCACCAATTACTGACGTGGTTAAACGTGGCGCGCTGTATATTGGCTGGAGCGCAGGCGCTAACCTTGCTTGCCCAACCATTCGTACCACCAACGATATGCCGATTGTCGATCCGCAAGGTTTCGATGCGCTAAATCTGTTCCCGCTGCAAATCAACCCGCACTTCACCAACGCGCTGCCGGAAGGCCATAAAGGTGAAACCCGTGAACAGCGTATTCGCGAACTGCTGGTCGTCGCGCCAGAACTCACAATTATTGGTCTGCCGGAAGGTAACTGGATCACAGTGAGTAAAGGTCACGCTACGCTGGGTGGTCCGAACACCACTTATGTGTTTAAGGCTGGTGAAGAAGCGGTTCCGCTGGAAGCGGGTCACCGTTTTTAAGTGAATTGCCGGATGCATGATCCGGCATCTTGTTCATAGTGCCTGATGCGACGCTTGACGCGTCTTATCAGGCCTACAGGATTCACAATATTAATACTCGTCCCGTCCTTCATCTTCATCCGGCTGTTCCAGCACACTGTAAGCCACCGAACAAAACAGCGAGTTCAGGCGCTGCATATCTCCCAGTAAGCCTAAATGTAGCGAACTGGTTTCAATGCTTTGCACGTTTTGCTGATGCAGGCGATCGACGTGAGCATGGGAATAGCGGCGATTAAGAATGCGAAAACGATGTTTGCTGCGGCGCAAACGACGGGCGCTGGTAACATCGCCAGAGAAGAAAACCGACATTGCCAGTTTTAAATTACTGAGCAATTGCTCATAGAGCGCATCCAGTTCCTTCAAGCCATCAAGCGAAAATGCTCGCCTTGCAGCCAGCGATTTGTCGGCAATTTCACTACCCATGCGCTCGACGATATCGGAGGCCTGTTCAAGGTTTAGCGACATTTCGATGATCTCCGCCCAGCGGCGCGACTCTTCTTCTGCCAGTTCCTCTTTTGGCATTCGCGCCAGATACAGCTTAATGGCGGTGTAGAGAACGTTGATATCATCTGCCAGCTTACGCAGCTCTTTCTCCTGCCGTGGCTCGCCGTGCATCACTTTATTCAACCCTTCCATCATCTGTTCCATGGCGTCGCCAATGCGCAGGGTTTCGCGCGCGGCGTTCGCCAGAGCAAGCGTGGGGGTATCCAGCGCGCTGACATCCAGATGTTTAGGCCGTAGCTGGGTATCCAGTTCCGGTTCATCGCGAATAATCGTTTTGCAAAACCGTGCCATCGGGTCAACGAATGGCAGCATGACCAGGCAGCGTACAAGGTTGTAGAAGACGTGGAAATAGATCACCAGTTCCGCTTTTGGCAATGACAACTTCCCCATTGTCTCTGCCAGCAAATGAACAAACGGCAGGATAATCAGGCTACCCACCAGCTTAAACAGCAGACTACCCAGCGCGACACGGCGGGCTGCGGCATTGGCGGCACTGTTGTTGAGCATCGCCAGCAGGCCGGAACCGAGGTTAGCACCAATCACCAGACAGAGCGCCACCGGGAAGGAGATAATGCCTGCGGCGGTCAGAGTCGCGGTCAGCAGTACAGCAGCAAGGCTGGAGTAGCTGATAATGGCGAACATCGCACCAATCAGCGCATCCAGCAAAATGTCGCCAGTCAGCGATGCAAAGATCACCTGAACGCCGTTTGCCTGAGTGATCGGCGTTACGGCCTGCACAATCAACTCCAGCGCCAGTAAAATCAGCCCAAGACCAATACCGACGCGGCCCAGTTGCCCGGCGCGTGACTGTTTGCGTCCGAGGAAAAAAATCACGCCGATAAAAATAAGTAATGGTGACAGCCAGGATAAGTCGAAGGTGAGAATACGCGCCATTAGCGCCGTCCCGACATCTGCACCCAGCACAATCACCAGAGCCGGTGCGAGGGCTACCAGATCCTGAGCGACGAACGAGGTCACCAGCATGGTGGTGGCATTACTGCTCTGTACCAGTGCGGTAACGCCGATCCCCGCGCAAAAGGCGAGCGGCTTTTTTTCGACGCTCCGGCTAAGGACAGTACGCAAACGCGCGCCGAAGACGCGCATTACGCCGGTTCGAACAATATGAGTCCCCCAGACCAGCAGGGCGACGGCAGAAAGCAGGTGAAGCAGCGTTAACACGAGTTCAGGTTCTCCTTATCGTTATATGTTCCTGAAGCAATTGAATGACCAAAGGACCGGAAACACGCTGACTGGCATCTTTACTGTGCCTTTTGACCTTCGTTTTTCCGGCTAAGATTATTCCAGCCTGATTCCAGTATAAGTGTTTCATATTAATAAAGAGACAGGGCACTCATTGAGCGCCCTGTTTGTTGTAAGGAAAAGTGACAGATTTGTGAATCAGTCCGCGTCATACCCCAGATTCGGTGCCAGCCAGCGCTCAACATCTGAGACGCTCATACCTTTACGGCGGGCATAGTCTTCAACCTGATCGCGCTGGATTTGCGCCACCGCGTAATACTTGCTGTCCGGGTGGCTGAAGTACCAACCCGAAACCGATGCACCAGGCCACATGGCGAAAGATTCTGTGAGTTTCATGCCAGTGTGTTTTTCCACTTCCAGCAGCTCCCAGATGGTGGCTTTTTCCGTATGTTCCGGGCAGGCCGGATAGCCCGGTGCCGGACGGATGCCCTGGTAGTTTTCGCGGATCAGTTCTTCGTTGCTGAGGTTCTCGTTCGGCGCATAGCCCCAGTAGACTTTACGCACACGCTCATGGAGATACTCCGCAAAGGCTTCGGCTAAACGGTCGGCAAGCGCTTTCACCATGATTTTGTTGTAATCATCGTGCTGCGCTTCAAAGGCATCAGCCAGTGCGTCCTCTTCCAGCCCGCCAGTCACGGCAAATGCGCCGATGTAATCTGCTTTACCAGAAAGCTTCGGCGCAACGAAGTCAGCGAGACAGTAGTTAGCGAATCCCGTTTTTTCGGTCTGTTGACGCAGATGGTGGCTGACGTTGATCACATGAGTGCGCGTTTCGTCACGGTAGATTTCAATGTCATCGCCCACACGGTTTGCCGGGAACAGGCCCACCACGCCACGCGGATTCAGCGTTTTTTCGGCGCTTAATTTATCCAGCATGTCGTTGGCGTCTTTAAACAGCCGCTGCGCCTCAACGCCCACCACTTCATCTTCCAGAATGCGCGGATACTTCCCGGCCAGCGACCAGGTCATAAAGAACGGTGTCCAGTCGATGTAATTACGCAGCGTTTCGATGCTGGCTTCGACTTCCTGCACGCCGAGACGGTGCGCCACCGGCGGCGTATAAGCCTGCCAGTCAAAAGCGAAGTCGTTATCACGCGCCGCTTCCAGCGTGACCGGTGGTGTGCGCGGTTTCTTGCGCCCGTGCTGAATACGTACGGTTTCGTACTCCTTGCGGGTACGAGCGACAAAATCATCACGCTGAGTATCGGAAAGCAGCGCCGCCACCACACCAACGGTGCGCGATGCGTTCTGTACATACACCGTCGGGCCGCTGTAGTTCTGCTCAATTTTCACCGCCGTGTGCGCTTTTGAGGTGGTCGCGCCGCCAATCAGTAACGGAATGGTGAAGCCCTGACGCTCCATCTCTTTCGCCACGTTAACCATCTCGTCCAGCGACGGCGTGATAAGCCCCGAAAGTCCAATCAGATCAGCATTCACTTCTTTAGCGGTACGGAGAATTTTTTCCGCAGGCACCATAACGCCGAGATCGACAATTTCGTAGTTGTTACATTGCAGCACCACACCAACGATATTTTTACCGATGTCGTGGACGTCGCCCTTCACGGTGGCGATCACCATCTTGCCGTTGGTTTTGCCCTGCTCTTTGCTGGCTTCAATAAACGGTTCGAGGTAGGCCACCGCCTGCTTCATCACACGCGCCGATTTGACCACCTGTGGCAGGAACATTTTCCCTTCGCCAAACAGATCGCCGACCACGTTCATGCCGTCCATCAACGGGCCTTCAATCACTTCAATCGGGCGCGTAGCCTGCTGGCGGGCTTCTTCGGTATCCTGCTCGATAAACTCGGTAATGCCTTTGACCAGCGAGTATTCCAGACGTTTATTCACTTCCCACGAGCGCCACTCCGCCTGCTGGGCGTTAGCGGTGTCGTCGGTTTTGCTGCCGCGATATTTCTCGGCAAGCTCCAGTAAACGCTCAGTGCCATCGTCGCGACGGTTAAGAATCACATCTTCCACCGCGTCGCGCAGTTCAGCGGGTAGGTCGTCGTAAATCGCCAGCTGCCCGGCGTTGACGATCCCCATATCCATGCCATTGCGAATAGCGTAGTAGAGGAACACCGCGTGAATGGCTTCGCGCACCGGATCGTTACCACGGAATGAGAAAGAAACGTTAGATACGCCGCCGGAAATCAGCGCGTGCGGCAGTTCGCGTTTGATGTCTTCACACGCGCCGATAAAGTCCTGCGCGTAGTTGTTGTGCTCTTCAATGCCAGTTGCGACCGCGAAGATGTTCGGGTCGAAGATGATATCTTCTGGCGGGAAGCCAACCTCTTCGGTGAGGATTTTGTACGCCCGACGGCAAATCTCGATTTTCCGTGCGCGGGTATCGGCCTGCCCCTGTTCGTCAAAGGCCATTACCACAACTGCCGCACCGTAACGACGCAACAATTTCGCGTGATGGATAAAAGCGTCGACGCCTTCTTTCATCGAAATAGAGTTAACAATGCCTTTGCCCTGGATACACTTCAGCCCTTTTTCAATGACATCCCATTTTGAGGAGTCGATCATAATCGGCACGCGAGCGATATCCGGTTCACCGGCAATCAGATTGAGAAAACGCACCATCGCCGCTTCGGCATCGAGCATCCCTTCATCCATGTTGATATCGATAATCTGCGCGCCGTTTTCCACCTGCTGGCGGGCCACATCCAGTGCCTCGCTGTATTTCTCTTCTTTGATCAGGCGCTTGAACTTAGCGGAACCGGTGACGTTGGTGCGTTCACCCACGTTCACAAACAGGCTATCTTCGCCAATGTTCAGCGGCTCCAGGCCGGACAAACGGCAGGCTACGGGGATTTCCGGCAGTTTGCGCGGCGCTAATCCTTCTACTGCACGACTCATCGCGGCAATATGTTGTGGCGTGGTGCCACAGCAGCCGCCGACGATATTGAGAAAGCCCGCTTGCGCCCATTCACGTATCTGTTTTGCCATCGTGTCGGCGTCGAGATCGTACTCACCAAAGGCGTTGGGTAGCCCGGCGTTCGGGTGCGCTGTGACGTAGCATTCCGCAATCCGTGATAATTCCTGCACGTACTGGCGCAGTTCGTCTGGCCCCAGCGCACAGTTAAGGCCGAAAGTCAGCGCTTCGGCGTGGCGCAAAGAGTTATAAAACGCTTCGGTGGTCTGCCCGGAGAGCGTGCGCCCGGAGGCGTCGGTGATGGTGCCGGAGATCATAATCGGCAGCTCAACGCCCAGCGCTTCAAACTCCGTTTTCACCGCAAAGACCGCCGCTTTGGCGTTAAGGGTGTCGAAAACGGTTTCAATCAGGATCAGATCCGCACCACCTTCCACCAGCGCTTTGGTGGATTCGCGATAGGCTGCCACCAGCTGGTCAAAAGTGATGTTGCGGAATGCCGGATCGTTGACGTCCGGAGAAATAGACGCCGTGCGGTTGGTCGGGCCGAGAACACCGGCAACGTAGCGCGGTTTCTCCGGCGTGCGCGCGGTCCACTCATCAGCACAGGCGCGCGCCAGTTTCGCCGCCGCAAAGTTGATTTCCGCCGACAGGGATTCCATCTGGTAATCCGCCATCGCAATGGTTGTGGAGTTGAAGGTGTTGGTTTCGATGATATCCGCGCCCGCTTCAAAGTAGGCGTTGTGGATAGCGGCGATCACTTCCGGTTTACTGAGTACCAGCAGGTCGTTGTTGCCTTTGAGGTCGCATGGCCAGTCGGCAAAGCGTTCACCACGAAAATCGGCTTCGTTCAGTCGATAGCTCTGGATCATGGTGCCCATACCGCCGTCCAGCACCAGAATACGTTCATTTAACTGCGCACGCAGTTGTTCCACTTTGCTGCTCACACTTGCTCCCGACACGCTCAACCCAGATTTAATAAAAATTCAACAAACCATACTGGCATAAACGCATCTGTGGTAAAAGCGACCACCACGCAACATGAGATTTGTTCAACATTAACTCATCGGATCAGTTCAGCAACTATTGCATTAGCTAACAATAAAAATGAAAATGATTTCCACGATACAGAAAAAGGAGACTGTCATGGTCGCACCCATTCCCGCGAAACGCGGCAGAAAACCCGCCGTTGCCACCGCACCAGCGACTGGACAGGTTCAGTCTTTAACGCGTGGCCTGAAATTACTGGAGTGGATTGCCGAATCCAATGGCAGTGTGGCACTCACGGAGCTGGCGCAACAAGCCGGGTTACCCAATTCCACGACCCACCGCCTGCTAACCACGATGCAACAGCAGGGTTTCGTGCGTCAGGTTGGCGAACTGGGACACTGGGCAATCGGCGCACATGCCTTTATGGTCGGCAGCAGCTTTCTTCAGAGTCGTAATCTGTTAGCCATTGTCCATCCTATTCTGCGCAATCTGATGGAAGAGTCCGGCGAAACCGTGAATATGGCGGTGCTGGATCAAAGCGATCATGAAGCGATTATTATCGACCAGGTACAGTGTACCCACCTGATGCGAATGTCCGCGCCTATCGGCGGTAAATTACCTATGCACGCTTCCGGTGCGGGTAAAGCCTTTTTAGCCCAACTGAGCGAAGAACAGGTGACGAAGCTGCTGCACCGCAAAGGGTTACATGCCTATACCCACGCGACGCTGGTGTCTCCTGTGCATTTAAAAGAAGATCTCGCCCAAACGCGCAAACGGGGTTATTCATTTGATGATGAAGAACATGCCCTGGGACTGCGTTGTCTCGCGGCATGTATTTTCGATGAGCACCGCGAACCGTTTGCCGCAATTTCAATTTCCGGACCGATTTCACGTATTACCGATGACCGCGTGACCGAGTTTGGCGCGATGGTGATTAAAGCGGCGAAGGAAGTGACGCTGGCGTACGGTGGAATGCGCTGACTTTTTCTGGCGGGCAGAGGCAATATTCTGCCCATCATACCTGAGTGGCAATAGAATAAGGGTGTCTGTTAATCGCATTGACGCCAAAATAACTTAATGTCATACACTTCACACACTTTTATTAACTCAGTATTATTTTTAAACATCAAACCACTTAATTATTAACAAAATCGCAAGATCTCATTCCACCGAAACTTTTACGGCTGCATTATGAGATTGAGCGATTTATGATATTTCTTTACTTGTAATCATATTAAATTTTTTCACTGTTCTGATAGTTAAAATTCAAGACATCAATAAACAATGAGATATTTAAATGATTACTCGTATTCCTCGTAGTTCTTTCTCTGCAAATATTAATAATACAGCCCAGACAAATGAACACCAAACCCTGAGTGAATTGTTTTATAAAGAACTCGAGGATAAATTTTCTGGCAAGGAGCTGGCGACGCCTCTATTAAAAAGCTTCTCAGAGAACTGTAGACAAAATGGTCGTCATATCTTTAGTAACAAGGATTTTGTCATTAAGTTTTCCACGTCCGTCTTACAGACTGATAAAAAAGAAATTACGATAATTAATAAAAATGAAAACACGACACTCACTCAAACCATTGCTCCAATATTTGAAGAATACCTAATGGAAATTTTACCTCAACGCTCAGACGCTCTTGATAAACAAAAATTAAATCTAAAATCAGATAGAAAAGAAAAAGAATTTCCAAGAGTTAAACTTAATGGTCAATGTTATTTTCCGGGGCGACCCCAAAACCGTATAGTATGCCGACATATTGCTGCGCAATATATTAATGATATTTATCAGAATGTTGATTACAAACCCCATCAAGATGATTATTATTCAGCTGAAAAATTTCTCACTCACTTCAACAAAAAATGCAAAAACCAGACTTTGGCGTTAATTTCCAGCCGTCCTGAGGGGCGTTGTGTTGCTGCCTGCGGTGATTTCGGTCTAGTTATGAAGGCATATTTTGACAAGATGGAATCAAATGGTATCAGTGTTATGGCAGCCATATTATTGGTGGATAACCATGCTTTGACGGCCCGGCTAAGAATAAAAAATACAACTGAAGGATGTACCCATTACGTGGTTTCGGTTTATGATCCTAATGTAACTAACGATAAAATAAGAATCATGAGCGAAAGTAAAGAGGATATTAAACACTATTCTCTGATGGATTTTATGAATGTAGATTATAGCCTCCTGAAATGGTCAAATGATCATGTTATTAACCAATCTGTTGCAATAATTCCAGCACTTCCGAAAGAACAGCTATTGATGTTAAAAGGATCTGTGGATGAAATACCCCCTCCATTATCACCTGCAACGATGAATTTGCTCATGGCAATTGGTCAGAATCACCAAATTACGCAACTGATGATTCAGCTCCAGAAAATGCCAGAACTACATAGAACAGAAACGTTGACTGCCTATAATAGTATTAACCTCCCCGGTTTATATTTGGCTATAAATTATGGTAATGCGGATATCGTTGAGACTATTTTCAATTCATTGTCAGAGCCAGGATATGAAGGGTTACTCTCGAAAAAAAATCTCATGCATATTCTGGAGGCAAAAGATAAAAATGGTTTTTCTGGATTATTTTTAGCGATATCACGTAAGGATAAAAATGTTGTAACCTCGATTCTGAACGCCTTACCTAAACTGGCCGCAACACATCATTTAGATAACGAACAAGTGTATAAATTCCTGAGTGCCAAAAATAGAACGTCCAGCCATGTTTTATACCATGTTATGGCGAATGGTGATGCCGACATGCTGAAAGTTGTTTTGGACGCATTACCGTTGTTAATTCGCACATGTCATTTGACTAAAGAACAGGTACTCGATCTCCTGAAGGCAAAGGATTTTTATGGTTACCCGGGGCTATACCTGGCGATGCAAAATGGGCATAGCGATATCGTGAGAGTTATACTCGAAGCATTGCCCTGTCTGGCCCAGGAAATTAACATTTCCGCTTCTGATATTGTAGATCTTCTGACCGCCAAAAATCTTGCGCGCGACACGGGTTTGTTTATAGCCATGCAGCGCGGACATATGAACGTTATTAAGACTATTTTTAACGCATTACCCACTCTGTTTAATACGTTTAAATTCGATAAAAAAAATATGAAGACCCTCCTCCTGGCAAATAATTCTAATGAATATCCCGGTTTGTTTTCAGCGATACAGCATAAACAACAAAACGTTGTAGAGACGGTTTATCTTGCTTTATCTGACCATGCGCGCCTGTTTGGATTTACCGCTGAAGATATTATGGATTTTTGGCAACATAAAGCGCCACAAAAATACTCTGCCTTTGAGTTGGCTTTTGAATTGGGTCACCGGGTTATTGCTGAATTAATCCTTAATACGTTAAATAAGATGGCTGAAAGCTATGGCTTTACGGATAACCCTCGATACATTGCGGAGAAAAATAAGATGGAAACTTTACTCAAAAAGCCATCTCCCCATACCGCACACTAAACCTCTGCCTGCGCCGATACGCATAAACATCTTCCACATGCCCGTCACGGATACGGTTTTGTAGCGCGCGCCAGTAGTCGGCGCGGAACAGGTCGGCGTGCATCTCTTCAAACAGTGGCCCAATACGCGGGTCGGCACATAGCCAGTGGCGAAACTCTTCCGGGAAAACATCGCCCGGCGAGACGCTGTACCACGGTTCGCTGGCAAGTTCGTCCTCCGGGTAGCGCGGCGGCGGGATGTCGCGGAAATTCACTTCCGTCATGTAGCAAATTTCATCGTAATCATAAAACACCACACGCCCGTGACGGGTGACACCGAAGTTTTTAAACAGCATGTCGCCAGGGAAAATGTTAGCAGCGGCAAGCTGGCGAATAGCGTTACCGTATTCTTCAATGGCATCGCGCAACTGCTGACCTTCCACTTGTTCCAGCCAGATATTGAGCGGCACCATCCGCCGCTCAATATAAAGATGGCGAATCACAATTTGTTCGCCGAGATCGGTGATTTTTTCCGCTGCTTCCTGGAGCAGTAATGCCATTAATGCCGGGGAAATATGCCGCTTCTCCAGCACAAAGTTTTCAAACTCCTGGGTGTCCGCCATTCGGCCCACGCGATCGTGCTCTTTCACCAGTTGATAGCAGGCGCGAACGTGAGCGGCAGACATCTCTTTCTGCGGCGCGAACTTGTCTTTGATGACTTTGAATACCCGATCAAAGCCCGGCAGCGTAAACACCAGCATCACCATGCCACGAATACCCGGCGCTTCAATGAACTGCTCATTACAGCCCTGTAGATAAACGAGATATTCGCGGTAGCTTTCGGTTTTGGCGTGCTTCTGGCAGCCAATAGCCATATACAATTCAGCGGTGGTTTTACCTGGCAGAATTTCCCGTAGCCACTCGACCAGTGCTGCGGGCAGCGGCGCGTAAACCATAAAATAAGAACGCGCAAAGCCAAAAACAATGCTCGCTTCGGCGGTCGTCGTCAGGCAGATATCAATAAATAACTCGCCGTCGTCCGTCTGGTGGATCGGCAGCAAAAATGGCAATGTGCCGGAAGGCGTGATCAGTTTGCCTACCAGCCAGGCGGCTTTATTGCGGTAAAACAGTTCGTTCGCCACCTGTAAATGACTTTCCGCGAGGTTGTCTGTCCCCAGCGTTTCCGTCAGATGGCGAATGATGTAATGAATGTCACGGCTTTTATTCTGCCAGCGCAGGCGCAGCGGCAGGTCGCTGATAACGCGCATCAGTAGAGATTCCCAGCCGTGATCGGGGTGAAAGTCTTTCGCCAGCGGGCGGGGAATGGTACGAAAGCGGCGCTCTGGCTGGGAGCTAAAGATAAAAAGCCGCTCGGGAGTAAGCGAGCGGTGGTCAAATAACCGACAGTACACGGAGTTAAAAAAGCTCTCCGCAATCTCGAAGCGCGGGTAATCCGGCAACAGCCGCGTGTAATGCTCTTTAACGCGCAGTAAAAATGCCGCGTCCGTACTTTGGCCGTTAGTAATGCAGCGCAGTTGCTCCACCACCAGACCCACGTGATGATCGTAAAGATGGATACGGTTTTTCATCGCCTGCTGGACAGCGTGCCAGTCGGCTTGTTCGAAACGCTGCTGCGCCCCGGAAGTCACTTCGAGGAATCGACCATACTGAGCGTCGAAGCCTTGCAGAATGGTTTGTGCAATCAGTAATTCCAGGCCACGCGGCATTTAGCGCCCTCATCAGGAGCAGAGAATTGCCGGATAAGACGCGCAAGCGTCGCATCAGGCATCGTGCGCCGATTGCCGGATGCGGCGTGAACGCCTTATCCGGCCTACAATCAGCAACGTTTGTAGGCATGATAAGACGCGCAAGCGTCGCATCAGGCATCGTGCACCGATTGCCGGATGCGGCGTGAACGCCTTATCCGGCCTACAATCAGCAACGGTTGTTGTTGCTTAGAACTGCGATTCTTCGGTGGAGCCGGTCAGAGCAGTAACTGAAGACGTACCGCCCTGAATAATGGTCGTCACTTTATCGAAATAACCTGTACCCACTTCCTGCTGGTGAGATACGAAGGTATAGCCATCTTTCGCGGCGGCAAATTCCGGCTGCTGCACTTTCTCAACGTAGTGCTTCATACCTTCGCCCTGCGCATAAGCGTTTGCCAGGTCGAACATGTTAAACCACATGCTGTGGATACCTGCCAGGGTGATGAACTGGAACTTGTAGCCCATATCCGACAGCTGCTGCTGGAAGCTGGCAATAGTTTTGTCGTCGAGGTTTTTCTGCCAGTTGAACGACGGCGAGCAGTTATAAGCCAGCAGTTTGCCCGGATATTTCGCGTGGATGGCTTGTGCAAAGCGACGCGCCAGTTCCAGGTCTGGCGTGGAGGTTTCACACCATACCAGGTCAGCATATGGCGCATACGCCAGGCCACGGCTGATCGCTTGCTCAATGCCCGCATGAGTACGGAAGAAACCTTCACTGGTACGCTCGCCGGTAATAAATTCGCTGTCATACGGGTCGCAATCGGAGGTAATCAGATCCGCCGCATCGGCATCGGTACGAGCAACCAGCAGGGTTGGAACGCCCGTCACGTCAGCTGCCAGACGCGCCGCGACCAGTTTCTGAATAGCTTCCTGAGTTGGCACCAGCACTTTGCCGCCCATATGACCGCATTTCTTCACTGATGCCAGCTGATCTTCGAAGTGAACTGCCGCTGCACCGGCTTCAATCATCGCTTTCATCAGTTCAAAGGCATTCAGGACACCGCCAAAACCGGCTTCCGCATCAGCAACGATCGGCAGGAAGTAATCGACATAGCGCGGATCGCCCGGCTCAATGCCCGCGGACCATTGGATCTGATCCGCACGGCGGAAAGTATTGTTGATCCGCTCCACCACAGCTGGCACCGAGTTTGCCGGATAGAGCGACTGATCCGGATACATGCTGGCCGCCAGGTTAGCGTCCGCCGCTACCTGCCATCCCGACAGATAGACTGCTTCAATACCCGCTTTCGCCTGTTGCAGCGCCTGACCGCCAGTCAGTGCACCGAGGCTGTTGATGTAGCCTTTTTTCGACTCGCCGTGCAGCAGACGCCACATTTTCGCCGCGCCCAGTTGCGCCAGCGTGCATTCAGGATTGACTGAACCGCGTAATTTCACCACATCTTCCGCGCTGTATGGCCGAGTAATGCCTTCCCAACGCGGTTGAGTCCACTCTTTCTGTAATTCTTCAATTTGTTGTGTACGGGTTTTCATGTGCAGATGCTCCATAGTTATGTGGTGGTTTACGCTAACAGGCGGTAGCCTGGCAGGGTCAGGAAATCAATTAACTCATCGGAAGTGGTGATCTGTTCCATCAAACGTGCGGCATCGTCAAAACGCCCCCGGGAGAAACGTTCTTCGCCCAGTTCGCTGGCAATGACTTTCATCTCTTCGCCCAGCATCTGGCGGAACAAGGCTTTGGTCACCGGTTTGCCATTGCTCAACGTTTTTTGATGATGGATCCACTGCCAGATTGAGGTACGGGAAATTTCAGCCGTCGCCGCATCTTCCATCAGGCCATAAATCGGCACGCAGCCGTTGCCGGAGATCCATGCTTCGATGTACTGCACAGCCACGCGAATGTTGGCGCGCATACCTTCTTCGGTGCGTTCACCATCACAAGGTGCCAGCAGCTGATCGGCAGTAATCGGCGCGTCTTGTTCGCGCATCACTTCAAGCTGATTTTTACGGGAGCCGAGAATGTCGTTGAATACCGCCATTGCCGTATCCGCAAGGCCTGGGTGGGCAATCCATGTGCCATCGTGACCGTTATTGGCTTCCAGCGCTTTATCCGCTTTTACTTTGTTGAGCACCTGGTTATTACGCTCTTCATCTTTGCTCGGAATAAACGCCGCCATGCCGCCCATCGCAAAAGCACCGCGTTTATGGCAGGTTTTAATCAACAGGCGTGAGTAAGCATTCAGGAAGGGTTTATCCATCGTCACTGCCTGTCTGTCTGGCAGGACGCGATCGGGATAGTTTTTCAATGTTTTGATATAGCTGAAGATGTAATCCCAACGACCGCAATTCAGACCAACAATATGGTCACGCAGCGCGTGAAGGATTTCGTCCATCTGGAACACGGCGGGCAGCGTTTCAATCAGCAACGTCGCCTTGATGGTGCCGCGCGGCAGATTAAAGCGATCTTCTGCATAGCTGAAGACTTCGCTCCACCAGGCCGCTTCCTGCCAGGACTGGGTTTTCGGCAGATAGAAATAGGGACCGCTGCCCTTTGCCAACAGTGCCTGATAGTTGTGGAAGAAATAGAGCGCAAAATCAAACAGGCTACCGGGGATTGCCTCACCACGCCAGGTGACATGTTTTTCCGGCAAGTGCAGACCGCGTACCCGACAAATCAACACCGCTGGATTGGGCTTGAGCTGATAAATTTTGCCTGCTTCATTGGTATAGCTGATGGTGCCGTTAACCGCATCGCGCAGGTTAATTTGCCCGTCGATCACTTTGTTCCAGTCTGGTGCCAGTGAATCTTCGAAATCGGCCATAAAGACTTTCACATTGGCGTTGAGCGCGTTGATCACCATCTTGCGCTCAACCGGGCCGGTAATCTCTACCCGACGATCTTCTAAGTCCGCAGGAATCCCGCGAATTTTCCAGTCATCATCACGAATGGAAGCTGTTTCCGAAATAAAATCAGGCAACGTTCCGTTATCGATATCCTGCTGCTGCTGAATGCGCGCTGCCAGAAGTTTATTGCGTTGTGGCGTAAAATGCGTCACCAGCTCAGTCAGAAATTCTACCGCTTCGGCAGTAAGAATTTGCTTCTCCTGCTCGCCATACGGCCTTATGAAAGCCAGTTCATCGGTTGTTGTTGCCTGTTCAGTCATCGTGCAGCTCCTCGTCATGGATCCGAAAACTTCCCCACTGTGAACGAAGGATCGTTGTGCGCTTTTCGTTCAGCACAACTAAGACTACTCATTTAAAATGCAAAATCAAAAACAATTTCCATTTTAATTAAAAATACTTGATAACTTATTGATAACAATATGAATAAAATTTATTCACCTGCTGAGGTGTGTTTCGGAAATAAAAAAGGCACCCGAAGGTGCCTGAGGTAAGGTGCTGAATCGCTTAACGATCGACTATCACAGAAGATTAATCCAGCGTTGGGTTCATGTGCCGTAGATCGTATGGCGTGATCTGGTAGACGTAATAGTTGAGCCAGTTGGTAAACAGCAAATTACCGTGACTACGCCAGCTCGCTCGCGGTGTATTTTGCGGATCATTATGTGGAAAATAGTTATACGGTACATCCGGGTCCAGTCCGGCTTCCACATCGCGGAAAAATTCCTGCGCCAGCGTTTGCGCATCATATTCGGGATGGCCCGTCACAAAGGCAATTCGCTTATCTTTGCTGGCAAACAGATATGCATCCCCTTCTTCCGTCTCTGCCAGAATTTCCAGATCGGTGTAATCACGAATCAACGCTGCCGGAAAGTCAGCATAGCGCGAATGCGGTGCCAGGAATGAATCATCAAAGCCACGCGTCAGAAGCGCATGAGGATGGAGAATATGATGCTCGTAAACGCCAGAGAGTTTGTCGGTGCGAGTTTGCTTAGGAATGCCGTAGAGGATATTGAGCGCGGCCTGTACCGCCCAGCAGACAAACAGCGTCGAGGTGACGTGATCTTTCGACCACTCCAGCACCTGTTTGATCTGCGGCCAGTAAGCGACATCATTAAACTCCACCAGGCCCAGCGGCGCGCCGGTAACTATCAGACCGTCAAAGTTTTGTTCCTGAATATCTGCAAAGTCACAGTAGAAGTTATTCAGATGCTCTGCGGGCGTGTTGCGCGATTCACGGGAATCGATGCGCAACAGCTGAATATCGACCTGCAAAGGTGAGTTTGAAAGCAGGCGCAGAAACTGATTTTCAGTTTCGATCTTCTTCGGCATCAGGTTAAGGATAAGCACCTTTAGCGGACGAATTTCCTGACCAGACGCGCGAGAAGTTGTCATCACAAAGACGTTTTCTTCACGCAAGAAATTGACGGCGGGTAGCTCGTCCGGCACACGAATCGGCATAACCTGATTACCTCACTACATACGCTTATACGTTTAGACATCCAGATAGCTGAAGATAACCAGAAAATTTGCCAATGTCGAGCCTGCATGTTGAAGGTGAGAAAGTTTCAAGGAAAAGGCTACGTTAGAATATAAGAATGACGAAAAGGAGAGAAAATGGTTATTAGTATTCGCCGCTCACGGCATGAGGAAGGGGAGGAACTGGTTGCGATTTGGTGCCGTTCTGTCGATGCCACTCACGATTTTTTATCAGCAGAGTATCGGGCCGAGCTGGAAGAGCTGGTGCGTTCCTTTCTGCCGGAAGCACCGTTGTGGGTCGCGGTTAATGAGCGGGATCGGCCGGTTGGGTTTATGTTGTTAAGTGGGCAGCATATGGATGCGCTGTTTATCGATCCTGATGTGCGCGGCTGCGGCGTGGGTCGGATGCTGGTGGAACATGCGCTCTCGATGGCACCGGAAATGACAACCAATGTTAATGAGCAAAATAAGCAGGCTGTTGGGTTCTATAAGAAGATGGGTTTTAAGGTTACGGGACGCTCTGAGGTGGACGATTTGGGGAAACCGTATCCGTTGCTGAATCTGGCGTATGTGGGGGAATAAGCTGCCCCTGCCGTGCCTGCCCAGGCTGGAGAAGACGCGCCAGCGTCGCATCCGGCATTTTTTTTGCACCAACGCAAAAAGGCCATCCTGACGGATGGCCTTTCGCTTAATTTGATGCCTGGCAGTTTATGGCGGGCGTCCTGCCCGCCACCCTCCGGGCCGTTGCTTCGCAACGTTCAAATCCGCTCCCGGCGGATTTGTCCTACTCAGGAGAGCGTTCACCGACAAACAACAGATAAAACAAAAGGCCCAGTCTTTCGACTGAGCCTTTTGTTTTATTTGATGCCTGGCAGTTCCCTACTCTCGCATGGGGAGACCCCACACTACCATCGGCGCTACGGCGTTTCACTTCTGAGTTCGGCATGGGATCAGGTGGGACCACCGCGCTAAGGCCGCCAGGCAAATTCTGTTTATCAGACCGCTTCTGCGTTCTGATTTAATCTGTATCAGGCTGAAAATCTTCTCTCATCCGCCAAAACATCTTCGGCGTTGTAAGGTTAAGCCTCACGGTTCATTAGTACCGGTTAGCTCAACGCATCGCTGCGCTTACACACCCGGCCTATCAACGTCG
>NZ_JBJQJO010000015.1:0-120758 GCF_046487395.1 Escherichia sp. WS1450 | reverse complement strand
GTGGAACCGGATACAACTGAACATCATCCGGACACGCAGCCGCTGGATGCTCAGCCGCAGGTGAATTCTGTTGATGCGAAATATCAGAAACTGCGGGCAGAACTCCATGAAGCTAGGAAAAACATTCCGCCCAAAAATCCTGTCGATGCAGACAAATTACTGGCGGCCTCGCGTGGTGAGTTCGTTGAAGGGATTAGCGACCCGAATGATCTGAAATGGGTTAAGGGAGTCCAGACTCGCGATTCAGTGAACCAGAACCAGCAAGAAACGGAACAGAACGACCAGAAAGCGGAACAAAACAGCCAAAATGCGTTACAAAACGAGCCAGAAACGAAACAACCTGAGCCAGTAGCGCAACAGGAACCGGAAAAAGTCTGCACCGCCTGCGGTCAGACCAGCGGCGGCAACTGCCCTGATTGTGGCTCAGTAATGGGTGACGCAACATACCAGGAAACATTCAATGGAGAAAATCAGGCTGAATCTCAGGAAAAAAATCCGGAGGAAACGGAAGGCACTGAGCATCCGCACAAGGAGAACACTGGCGGCGCTCAGGGCCACGCCAGCGATAATAAAACTGGCGAAACAGAAAATTCCTTAATTAAGATGAACGGTCATCGTGAAATCACATCCACCAGCAGAGTATGGAATCACCTGTCAGTCGACCTTGAAACAATGGGAGCCAACACCAATGCACCCATAGTAGTTATTGGTGCGGTTTTCTTCGACCCGGAAACAGGGGAAATCGGGCCGGTATTTTATATCGTTATCAGCCTGACTGACGCAATGAATACAGGGGCTGTTCCTGATGGTGGCACCATCGAATGGTGGCTGAAGCAGTCCAGCGAAGCCAGAGCTGCCATTTTAACTGACCAGGTAAAAATGAAAGATGCCCTTTTGCGTTTTCGGCAATTCGTCAATGAACACTCTGATGAAAAATTCGTTCAGGTGTGGGGTAATGGCGCAACGTTCGATAACGCAATTTTGCGCACCTCATACGAACGTCTGGACATCCCCTGTCCGTGGCATTACAGCAACGATCGTGATGTACGCACAATCGTTGAGATGGGGAAAATCACAGACTTCAATGCCAGAAGCGTAATTCCATTCGAAGGCGTGCGCCATAATGCTCTGGATGACGCTCTTCACCAGGCAAAATACGTAACAGCCACTATACAAAAACTGATCCCGAATCAGGCTGATTTTTAATGTTCAACCCTAATCGCCGCTAACCGCATATAGTTAGCGGCGGTTATGAGATATAGCTATGAGCAGCTTATTTTTAACCGAAGATGAATTGCTAATATTAACGGGCTGCAAATATGCAAGCCACCAGCGAAAATGGTTAATGGAAAACGGGCTTCCGTTCTATACCAATCGTAGTGGCAAACCGATTGTCAGCCGGGATCTATTTACCTGCAATAAAACTTTACCACCACGCGAGGTAGAGCCGAATTTTGGTGCGATCTGATGGGAAGACGAAGGAAAAATTCTGAACACGAAAAATTACCTCCAAATGTATACCCAAATAAATATAGTTATGTATGGAAACCAACATCCAGAGAATCTGTAACACTAACCGCCATCAAGGATGGTTTAGCTGCTTTATGGAAAAAGTATGAGGAAACTGTAAATAATCGCGATCGTGCAATGACATTCGGTCGCTTGTGGGAAAAATTCCTCGCCAGCGCCTGTTACAGTGACCTTAGTCCAAGAACACAAAAAGATTATCTGCAACATCAAAAAAAGTTGCTTGCCGTATTCGGTAAGGTACCAGCGGATTCCATAAAACCAGAACACATCCGTCGATACATGGACAAAAGAGGGGAACAGAGTAAAACGCAAGCCAACCATGAAAAAAGCAGTATGTCCCGTGTTTACAGTTGGGGGTATGAGCGAGGGTACGTGAAGGCTAACCCATGTGCAGGAGTAAGTAAATTCAAGGCCAAAAACCGCGAACGATATGTAACCGACAAAGAATACCAGGCAGTATTAAGCGTGGCACCCCTTCCTGTTTTTATCGCAATGGAAATTGCCTATCTGTGTGCAGCGAGGGTTTCCGATGTGTTATCGCTGAAATGGGAGCAGATTGGAAACGACGGGATCTTTATCCAGCAAGGGAAAACAGGGAAAAAACAGATAAAAGCATGGAGTCCACGATTACAGGCAGCGGTCGAAAAAGCAAAACAGTTACCAAAATCCGCCTATGTGATCAGCAATCAATACGGCAACCGATATATGTACAAAGGCTTTAACGAAATGTGGGTAGAAGCAAGAAATCGCGCAGGCAAAGTTTCAGGTATTTTAACCGACTTCACCTTTCATGATCTGAAGGCGAAAGGAATTTCAGACTATGAAGGAAGCAGCCGGGATAAGCAACTTTTCTCTGGTCACAAAACCGAAGGGCAAGTGCTAATCTATGACCGGAAGGTTAAAGTTTCACCAACACTTGATGTCCCGTTACCTGAAAATATTCCAAGAAAATATTCCAAGTAATTCCAAGTGTGATTTTTGTCACTGACTTAATGATGTATAAGTGATTGAATTTTGGCGGAGAGAGGGGGATTTGAACCCCCGGTGGAGTTGCCCCCACTCCGGTTTTCGAGACCGGTCCGTTCAGCCGCTCCGGCATCTCTCCGTTCAGATGGTTGCCATGATGCCAGGAAATTTGGCATTTTAACAGTCCCTGTCCGTGCAATTTTGTTCAAGTGACGAGTTTGCGAGCAAAACGATGATTAAGTGGCCCTGGAAAGTACAAGAATCAGCACATCAAACTGCCCTTCCCTGGCAGGAAGCACTATCGATCCCCCTTTTAACGTGTCTGACGGAACAGGAACAAAGCAAATTAGTCACTCTTGCCGAACGTTTTTTACAGCAAAAGCGGCTTGTTCCTTTACAGGGCTTTGAACTGGATTCATTAAGAAGCTGCCGGATAGCACTTCTATTTTGCCTGCCCGTTCTGGAGTTAGGACTGGAATGGCTGGATGGTTTTCATGAAGTCTTAATTTATCCTGCGCCATTTGTGGTCGATGATGAATGGGAAGACGATATCGGTTTGGTGCATAACCAACGTATTGTTCAGTCAGGTCAGAGCTGGCAGCAAGGGCCTATCGTTTTGAACTGGTTGGATATACAAGATTCTTTTGATGCTTCTGGTTTTAACCTGATTATTCATGAAGTCGCTCATAAGCTGGACACCCGTAACGGCGATCGCGCCAGCGGAGTTCCCTTTATTCCGTTGCGTGAGGTTGCTGGCTGGGAACACGATCTTCATGCTGCAATGAACAACATTCAGGAAGAAATCGAATTGGTTGGCGAGAATGCGGCGAGCATTGATGCTTATGCTGCCAGTGATCCTGCTGAATGTTTTGCCGTACTTTCTGAATATTTCTTTAGCGCCCCAGAACTTTTTGCTCCTCGTTTCCCTTCATTGTGGCAACGTTTCTGCCAATTTTATCAACAAGATCCTTTGCAGAGACTGCATCGCACTAATGATACAGACTCGTTTTCGGCGACGAATGTTCATTAATTAACAATTTTGCAGATTAATTAACCAATTGAAATGACTTATGAAATTTAGTGTTGACAGACAAGGTACCGCTAAGTAATATGCGCCCCGTTCTCACGATTCCTCTGTAGTTCAGTCGGTAGAACGGCGGACTGTTAATCCGTATGTCACTGGTTCGAGTCCAGTCAGAGGAGCCAAATTCTAAAAATTCGCTTTTTTAGCGCAATGTCACTGACCTTAGTTGAGCATTGCTTTTTAACGGATAGCGGGTTTTTGACATCTTAAGCGCCCTCGACCTTTTTGGTTGAGGGCGTTTTGCTGTGAACGCCATCACCATTTTCCCCTCGATTATAAAACTTGAGTAATTCAGTAGTCTCCCCTCTTGCAACTCACACCCAAAACTGCTTAACGAAAAGTTATTAATTTTCAATCATATTGCTATCAGGATTTACTTTTTTTCGCTGTGCTAGAAAGGGCGCATTTATGTTAGCTCGTTCAGGGAAGGTAAGCATGGCTACGAAGAAGAGAAGTGGAGAAGAAATAAATGACCGACAAATCTTATGCGGGATGGGTATTAAACTACGCCGCTTAACTGCGGGTATCTGCCTGGTAACTCAACTTGTGTTCCCTATGACTGTGGCAGCACAAGGTGTGGTAAACGCCGCAACCCAACAACCAGTTCCTACACAAATCGCCATTGCAAATGCCAATACGGTGCCCTACACCCTTGGAGCGCTGGAATCGGCCCAAAGCGTTGCCGAACGTTTCGGTATTTCGTTGGCTGAGTTACGCAAACTCAACCAGTTTCGTACGTTTGCTCGAGGTTTTGATAATGTCCGCCAGGGGGATGAACTGGATGTCCCGGCACAAGTTAGTGAAAAAAAATTAACCCCGCCGCCGGGTAATAGCAGTGACAACCTCGAGCAACAGATAGCCAGTACTTCACAGCAAATCGGGTCTCTGCTCGCCGAAGATATGAACAGCGAGCAAGCGGCAAATATGGCGCGTGGATGGGCCTCTTCTCAGGCTTCAGGCGCAATGACAGACTGGTTAAGCCGCTTCGGTACCGCAAGAATCACGCTGGGCGTGGATGAAGATTTTAGCCTGAAGAATTCCCAGTTCGATTTTCTCCATCCGTGGTATGAAACGCCTGATAATCTCTTTTTCAGCCAGCATACCCTCCACCGTACTGACGAACGTACGCAGATTAACAACGGCTTGGGTTGGCGTCATTTCACTCCCACATGGATGTCGGGCATCAACTTCTTTTTCGACCACGACCTTAGCCGTTACCACTCCCGCGCCGGCATTGGCGCAGAGTACTGGCGCGACTATCTAAAATTAAGCAGTAACGGCTATTTGCGACTGACCAACTGGCGCAGCGCACCTGAACTGGACAACGATTATGAAGCACGCCCGGCCAATGGCTGGGATGTACGCGCAGAAGGCTGGCTACCCGCCTGGCCGCACCTTGGCGGTAAACTGGTCTATGAACAGTATTATGGCGATGAAGTGGCCCTGTTCGATAAAGATGATCGGCAAAGTAATCCTCATGCCATAACCGCTGGACTTAACTATACCCCCTTCCCGCTGATGACCTTCAGCGCGGAGCAACGCCAGGGTAAACAGGGTGAAAATGACACCCGTTTTGCCGTCGATTTTACCTGGCAACCTGGCAGCGCAATGCAGAAACAGCTTGACCCGAATGAAGTCGCTGCACGGCGTAGCCTTGCAGGCAGCCGTTATGAGCTGGTGGATCGCAACAACAACATCGTTCTGGAATATCGCAAAAAAGAACTGGTTCGCCTGACCCTGATAGACCCCGTGACAGGGAAGTCAGGAGAAGTGAAATCATTGGTTTCGTCGCTACAAACCAAATATGCCCTGAAAGGCTATAACGTCGAAGCCACCGCTCTGGAAGCTGCCGGTGGTAAAGTGGTCACAACAGGTAAAGATATTCTGGTTACCCTGCCGCCGTACCGGTTCACCAGTACGCCAGAAACCGATAACACCTGGCCGATTGAAGTCACCGCTGAAGATGTCAAAGGCAATTTTTCGAATCGTGAACAGAGCATGGTAGTCGTTCAGGCACCTACGCTAAGCCAGAAAGATTCCTCGGTATCGTTAAGTACCCAGACGTTGAGCGCGGATTCCCATTCAACCGCCACACTGACTTTTATTGCTCATGATGCAGCAGGTAATCCTGTTATCGGGCTGGTGCTCTCGACGCGTCACGAAGGTGTTCAGGACATCACCCTTTCTGACTGGAAAGATAATGGTGACGGAAGCTATACCCAGATCCTGACCACAGGATCGATGTCTGGCACGCTGACGCTTATGCCACAGCTGAACGGTGTGGATGCGGCTAAAGCCCCCGCCGTGGTGAATATCATTTCTGTTTCGTCATCCCGGACTCACTCGTCAATTAAGATTGATAAGGACCGTTATCTCTCCGGGAATCCTATCGAGGTGACGGTAGAACTGAGAGATGAAAATGACAAACCTGTTAAGGAACAAAAACAGCAACTTAATACCGCAGTCAGCATCGACAACGTGAAACCAGGTGTCACTACAGACTGGAAAGAAACCGCAGATGGTGTCTATAAGGCAACCTATACCGCCTATACCAAAGGCAGTGGGCTTACTGCGAAGCTGTTAATGCAAAACTGGAATGAAGATTTGCATACCGCTGGATTTATCATCGACGCCAACCCGCAGTCAGCGAAAATTGCGACATTATCTGCCAGCAATAATGGTGTGCTCGCCAATGAGAATGCAGCAAACACCGTCTCGGTCAATGTCGCTGATGAAGGAAGCAACCCAATCAATGATCATACCGTCACATTTGCGGTATTAAGCGGATCGGCAACTTCCTTCAACAATCAAAACACCGCAAAAACGGATGTTAATGGTCTGGCGACTTTTGATCTGAAAAGTAGTAAGCAGGAAGACAACACGGTTGAAGTCACCCTTGAAAATGGCGTGAAACAAACGTTAATCGTCAGTTTTGTCGGCGACTCGAGTACCGCGCAGGTTGATCTGCAGAAGTCGAAAAATGAAGTGGTCGCTGACGGCAATGACAGCGCCACAATGACAGCGACAGTTCGGGATGCAAAAGGCAACCTGCTCAATGACGTCAAGGTCACCTTCAATGTTAATTCAGCAGAGGCGAAACTGAGCCAAACCGAAGTGAATAGCCACGACGGGATCGCCACAGCCACGCTGACCAGTTTAAAAAACGGTGATTATAGGGTTACGGCCTCTGTGAGCTCTGGTTCCCAGGCCAATCAACAGGTGAATTTTATCGGTGATCAAAGTACTGCTGCCCTGACCCTCAGTGTGCCTTCAGGTGATATCACCGTCACCAACACAGCTCCGCAACATATGACTGCAACCTTGCAGGATAAAAATGGCAACCCACTAAAAGATAAAGAAATCACCTTCACTGTGCCAAACGACGTCGCAAGTCGGTTCTCGATTAGTAACGGCGGAAAAGGCATGACGGATAGTAACGGGGTTGCAATCGCCTCCCTGACCGGCACGTTAGCGGGCACGCATATGATCACGGCTCGTCTGGCTAACAGCAATGTCAGCGATACACAGCCAATGACGTTTGTGGCGGATAAAGACAGCGCAGTTGTCGTTCTGCAAACATCGAAAGCGGAAATCATTGGGAATGGCGTGGATGAGACGACGCTGACAGCAACAGTAAAAGATCCTTTTGATAACGTGGTTAAAAATCTGTCAGTAGTCTTCCGCACCTCCCCCGCAGACACGCAACTGAGTCTGAACACGCGTAATACTAATGAGAACGGTATTGCTGAAGTTACCCTTAAGGGCACGGTTTTGGGTGTTCATACAGCCGAAGCCATACTGCTTAACGGCAATAGAGATACGAAGACAGTCAATATTGCGCCCGACGCCAGCAACGCGCAGGTCACGCTGAATATCCCTGCTCAACAGGTGGTGACGAATAACAGTGACAGCGTGCAGCTGACGGCGACGGTGAAAGATCCGTCGAATCATCCGGTGGCGGGAATAACGGTGAACTTCACCATGCCACAGGACGTTGCGGCAAACTTTACCCTCGAAAATAACGGCATTGCCATCACTCAGGCCAATGGCGAAGCGCATGTCACCCTCAAAGGCAAAAAAGCGGGCACGCATATGGTTACCGCAACGCTGGGTAACAATAATGCCAGCGATGCGCAGCCAGTCACCTTCGTGGCGGATAAGGACAGCGCAGTTGTCGTTCTGCAAACATCGAAAGCGGAAATCATTGGGAATGGCGTGGATGAGACAACGCTGACAGCAACAGTGAAAGATCCTTTTGATAACGTAGTAAAAGATCTACCGGTCACCTTTAGTACTAACCCGGCTGATACTCAACTTAGTCAGAGCACGAGCAATACTAACGACAGTGGTGTTGCTGAAGTTACCCTTAAGGGCACGGTTTTGGGTGTTCATACAGCCGAAGCCACACTGCCTAACGGCAACAACGATACGAAGACAGTCAATATTGCGCCCGATACCAGCAACGCGCAGGTCACCCTGAACATCCCTGCTCAACAGGTGGTGACGAATAACAGCGACAGCGTGCAGCTGACGGCAACGGTGAAAGATCCGTCGAATCATCCGGTGGCGGGAATAACGGTGAACTTCACCATGCCACAGGACGTTGCGGCAGACTTTACCCTCGAAAATAACGGTATTGCCATCACTCAGGCTAATGGCGAAGCGCATGTCACCCTCAAAGGCAAAAAAGCGGGCACGCATACGGTTACCGCAACGCTGGGTAATAACAATACCAGTGATTCGCAGCCGGTAACGTTTGTGGCGGACAAAACCTCGGCTCAGGTTGTCCTGCAGATGTCAAAAGATGAGATCACAGGTAATGGCGTCGATAACGCAACGCTAACTGCAACGGTTAAAGATCAGTTCGACAATGAGGTGAACAATCTTCCGGTAACATTCAGCTCAGCCTCTTCAGGACTCACCCTGACCCCGGGAGTGAGTAATACCAATGAGTCTGGCATCGCGCAGGCCACTCTCGCAGGCGTTGCCTTTGGTGAGCAGACGGTCACTGCATCACTGGCTAATAATGGTGCCAGCGACAACAAAACGGTGCATTTTATTGGCGACACAGCGGCGGCAAAAATTATCGAGTTGACGGCTGTGCCAGACCGCATAATCGCCGGTACCTCGCAGAACAGCTCCGGCAGCGTCATTACCGCCACAGTCGTTGATAATAATGGCTTTCCGGTAAAAGGTGTGACTGTGAGCTTTACCAGCAGAACAAAATCTGCCGAAATGACGAACGGCGGCCAAGCCGTGACGAACGAACAGGGTAAAGCTACCGTCACTTATACCAATACCCGCTCCTCGAGAGAAACAGGAGCGAGACCGGATACCATTGAAGCTAGCCTGGAAAATGGTAGCTCCACGCTTAGCACGTCCATTCAAGTCGACGCTGATGCGTCTACGGCACATCTCACCTCGCTTTATACCCTTTATGACACACAATTGGCAGGCGAGGATACCGCTCTGTACATTACGGTGAATGATATTTACGGCAATGGTGTACCCCTGCATCAGGTAAGCCTCAGCGTTTCGCCGAGTGAAGGCGTGACCCTCAGTAATAACGGTATAAATACTACCAACCACGACGGCTATTTATACGCAAGCATGACCGCTACAAAAGCCGGGGTTTATCAAGTGACGGCAACCCTCGACAATGGCGATTCGATGCAACACACAGTGACCTATGTGCCGAACGTCGCGAATGCTGAAATCTCGCTGGCAGCCTCGAAGGATCCGGTGATTGCCGACAATAACGATCTCACGACACTAACAGCAACAGTCGCTGATACAGAGGGCAATGCGATAGCCAACACTGAGGTAACATTTACTCTGCCGGAAGATGTGAGGGCGAACTTCACGCTGAGCGATGGCGGTAAAGCGATTACTGATACTGAAGGCAAAGCGAAAGTCACGCTGAAAGGTACAAAAGCAGGCGCTCATACTGTTACAGCATCGATGGCTGGCGGTAAGAGCGGACAACTGGTGGTGAACTTTACTGCGGATACGCTCACTGCGCAGGTTAATCTTAACGTTACCGAGGACAACTTTATCGCCAATAACGTTTGGATGACCACACTTCAGGCAACAGTGACTGATGGAAACGGCAACCCGTTAGCCAATGAGGCGGTGACATTCACGCTACCGGCAGATGTGAGCGCAAGCTTCACTCTCGGACAAGGCGGTTCCGCCATTACAGACATCAACGGCAAGGCTGAAGTTACACTGAGCGGTACAAAATCCGGCACCTACCCCGTGACAGTTAGCGTGAACAATTATGGTGTCAGTGATACGAAACAGGTGACGTTGATTGCCGATGCTGGTACCGCAAAACTGGCTGGTTTTACCGCATCATCAAGCTCATTCACCGCGAGCACAACCGAGGGCGCGACCCTGACGGCAAGCGTCACTGACGCTTACGGCAACCCGCTAGAAGGCATCATGGTCAATTTCCGCGGCAGCGCCACGCTGAGTAACACCAGCGTCGAAACGGATGCTCAGGGTAAGGCAGAAGTTCTTGTGACCAGCACCATTGCAGGAACGAAAGTAATTACAGCTAATCTGGCAAATGCACCTACCGAAGCCGCCATGCGAACGCTGACTGTCAAAGCAGATATTGATTCTGCGACGATCACCAGTCTGGAGATGCCTGAAGGTCAGGTAATAATCAGAGAACCCATAGCGGTTAAAGCACACGTCGACGACCAGTTTGGCAATCCAGTTGCTGACCAACTTGTGACATTCAGTGCAGAGCCATCAAGTTTTAACATGGTCATTAGTCAGGATACGGTTTCTACGAATAGGCAGGGTATAGCTGAGGTCACCATGACGCCTGGAAGATACGGTTCGTATACTGTGAAAGCATCCCTGGCGAATGGATCCTCTTATGAGAAGGATCTGGTGGTAATCGATCTAAGACTAACACTCACGGCATCAAGTCAACTTATCGGCGTCAATGACCCATCGGGAGCAACTCTGACTGTAAGGTTAACTCATGCAAACGGGGCTCCATTGAGCCATGAACTCGTTACCTTTAGCGTAACGCCCGAAGGTGCAACGTTAAGTAGCCAAACGGCGACAACCAACACTTCAGGTGAGGCACAAGTCGTTCTGACCAGCAATAAAGTCGGTACATATGTGGTGACAGCATCGATCCAAAGCGGCGTAATTATTCAGACACAGACAACCGTGAAGGTTACTGGCAACCCAAGCACAGCACATGTTGCTAGTTTTATCGCTGATCCGTCGACTCTCACGGCCAACAACAGTGATATCAGCACGTTAAAGGCTACTGTTGAAGATAGCAGTGGGAACCTGGTCGAAGGTGTCAATGTGAACTTCGCATTAAAAAGAGGCTTTGCCTTTGCCACATTAACGTCATTAACAGCGGTGACCGATCAAAACGGAGTCGCGACAACGAGCGTAAGAGGAGCGATAACGGGGAGCGTCACGGTAAGCGCAGAAACGAGCTATGGTGGGGCGCAAACAGTAGATATAACGCTGGTGGCAGGCCCGGCAGACGCCTCGCAGTCCGTCCTTAAAAACAACCGGTCATCACTGAAAGGGGACTTTACCGAAAGTGCTGAACTATATCTTGTTTTACACGATCTATCAGGTCATCCGATCAATGTTTCTGAAGGGCTGGAATTTGTGCAATCAGGTACCAATGTGCCCTATGTGCAAATCAGCACAATTGATTACACTCAAAATTTATACGGTGAGTATAAAGCCACTGTTACAGGCGGCGGAGAGGGTATCGCAACGCTGATCCCCGTGTTGAATGGTGTTCACCAGGCGGGTCTGAGTACCACGATAGAATTCATTAGCGCGGGAACCAGACCAATGACCGGTACAGTATCAGTGAATGGTGCAAACCTACCTGCAGCTTCATTCCCTTCGCAGGGATTTACCGGGGCGTATTATCAGTTGAATAATGACAACTTTGCACCAGGAAAAACGGCGGCAGATTATACGTTTTCAAGCACTGCCTCCTGGGTTGATGTTGATACTTCCGGTAAGGTGACATTCAAAAATGTCGGAGATAGAAATGCTGTAATAATCACGGCGACCCCAAGATCAGGTGGCGCTATTTACCAAACGCAAGTACGGGTGAAGGGCTGGTGGGTGAATCACGGTAATAACCTCATGCAATTAAGCCAGGCTGAAAACTACTGCAGCAACCAGGTCGGTAATGGCTACACCCTTCCCCGCGCGGACCTTTTAAGCAATGGACACATGCGGCGCGAAATAGGGTCACTGTATGGTGAATGGGGAGATATGGGAAATTACATGAACGAAGCTGATTTTTATTCAATGGTATATTGGTCATCTAATTCTGCAGGCGCAGGCCAACAATACATTGTCTCCCTGGAAACAGGGACGCAAAACACTTATCAAACGCATGAATTTTTTTATGGGGCGTGTTATAAACAGATTTAATTTTTCGTTATAATTTCTTAAAGAGTGCTCCATTCGGGGCACTCTTTTTTACATTCCCTCTACAGAACTTGCCCTTCTCTCACAGAAAATGAATAAATAAAAATGCGATACCGCCAGATTCGCGTTCGGTGTGACTATGGTTGTATCCGGTGAGTACAGCTTTGATCCAAAGGCTGGCTTCTGTGATGATTAACCAGCCTCAGGGTATTGATGACACCACCGTTCATAACAGATCAGCATTACTATGCATAAATACTGCCTCATATTCTCGCCAAAACACTTTTTAATGCCTTTGCGAATTCATCCAGACTTATATTGTCAATTTTTTGCCCAACGACGACTGACTCCGAAACATCGGCCATTGCTGGCCATCGCGTTTTGTAATCAGCATAAATTGCAACAACGGGGGTATTATAGGCACTTGCCATATGTAATATTGAGGTGTCAGGAGTTATTGCGATATAAGCATCTTTTATGATTGCTGCTGAACGTTTAATCGAGGGTGATAAGGGTAAACGGTAGACATTATTATAACAATCCACTAACACCCTGGCTTTTTCTTCCCCTTTGGGTCCATGAACGATCACTATTGGTATATCTGTTTCACTTTGAATTTTTTCTATTAGATTTTCTGCAATCGATAATGAAAATGTACGCTCCTGCGAGCTACCTTCTAAATTAAGCGCAATGTAAGATCCTAACGATCGCATTTCCTCGCGCACCTCATCGAGTACATCCTCACTTAGTGGCAATTCATATATTGGCCTGACTGCTGGAAAACCCGCCTCACGCATCATAAATGCCCATGTCATGGGTACGGGAGCCCGGAGACTCTGATCCATCCGGGACGCGTCCTTACACAAAGGGGAATAGCACTTCATGGTTAAACCAACAACCTGAAAATTCGTTTTTGCTTTCAACTGACTGATAAATAACATCGTTTTCAGGTTCTTTTTACGCATCGCCTCTATACAAAGATCCGGCGTACCGTATTGCTGTGTTATGTTCTTCGCTAAATCTTTTATTTCTTTTAATGTTGCGTGATCCTGCATAGTCATTGTGACTATTGTTAATTTAATTTGTTCAAGTTTAAGCGCATTAAAGACTTCTAAATTAATAGTCGAAGTAACAATTAAAAGATGCTTAATTTTATGCAATTCAAGCGCCCGAATAACTGGAAAGATGGCCATAGCATCGCCAATCTGATCGGGAATATGGATAACAACAAACTCTGTTTTTTCAATATTGAAATTAAAAGCTTTATAATCGTAGTAACTAAATGCAATACGTCTCAACAATGATGCTAAAAACATAACTAACCCCGCCTCCCTACTGGTTATAATGCAATGCAGTTTATCAGACTCATCAGGGCGCAATTTTGTGCATATGCGGACTTTTATGTTTCATATCTCGAATCTGTGGATCCTCTGCTTAATCCTTAAACAACACCAGCAACTCCTGCGCTTTCATCTTCCATCGAATTTTTCATGTTGCCGCTAATCAGCCATAAAATCATTTGCAGATGCGCTCTGTCGAGGTAGTCTCATAAGGTTCGTTTATAGATCGACGGCAATGTGAGTTACCTTTTCCATACTAATTATAAAAAGACAGTACAAACAGGATCATTATGGACTCCACGCTCATCTCCACTCGTCCCGATGAAGGGACGCTTTCGTTAAGTCGCGCCCGACGAGCTGCGTTAGGCAGTTTCGCTGGTGCCGTCGTCGACTGGTATGATTTTTTACTCTATGGCATTACCGCCGCACTGGTGTTTAATCGCGAGTTTTTCCCGCAAGTAAGCCCGGCGATGGGAACGCTCGCCGCATTTGCCACCTTTGGTGTCGGCTTCCTTTTCCGACCGCTCGGCGGTGTCATTTTCGGTCACTTTGGCGACCGACTGGGACGTAAGCGCATGTTAATGCTGACCGTCTGGATGATGGGCATCGCGACAGCCTTGATTGGTATTCTTCCTTCATTCTCGACCATTGGGTGGTGGGCACCTATTTTGCTGGTGACACTGCGTGCCATTCAGGGATTTGCCGTCGGCGGCGAATGGGGAGGCGCAGCGTTACTTTCCGTTGAAAGTGCACCGAAAAATAAAAAAGCCTTTTACAGTAGCGGTGTACAAGTTGGCTACGGAGTAGGTTTACTGCTTTCGACCGGACTGGTTTCATTGATCAGTATGATGACGACTGACGAACAGTTTTTAAGCTGGGGCTGGCGCATTCCTTTCCTGTTTAGCATCGTACTGGTACTGGGGGCATTGTGGGTGCGTAATGGCATGGAGGAGTCCGCGGAATTTGAACAACAGCAACATAATCAAGCGGCCGCGAAAAAACGCATCCCGGTTATCGAAGCACTATTACGACATCCCGGTGCTTTCCTGAAGATTATTGCGCTACGACTGTGCGAGTTGCTGACGATGTACATCGTTACCGCCTTCGCACTTAATTATTCAACCCAGAATATGGGGTTACCGCGCGAACTTTTCCTCAATATTGGTTTGCTGGTCGGTGGATTAAGCTGCCTGACAATTCCCTGTTTTGCCTGGCTTGCCGATCGTTTTGGTCGCCGCAGGGTTTATATCACAGGCGCGTTGATCGGAACGTTGAGCGCATTTCCTTTCTTTATGGCGCTTGAAGCACAATCTATTTTCTGGATAGTTTTCTTCTCCATAATGCTGGCAAACATTGCGCATGACATGGTGGTGTGCGTGCAACAACCGATGTTTACCGAAATGTTTGGTGCCAGTTATCGCTATAGTGGTGCTGGAGTCGGTTATCAGGTTGCCAGTGTGGTTGGCGGTGGATTTACACCTTTTATTGCCGCTGCACTCATCACTTACTTTGCCGGGAACTGGATTTATTTGCTGGCTGGATGTCTGATTTCTGCAATAACCGCTTTGTTGATGAAAGACAGTCAACGCGCTTGATAGTCTGGCGAAGATCACCCGATCTTCGCCTTACACTTTTGTTTCACATTCCTGTGACATACTATCGGATGTGCGGTAATTGTATGGAACAGGAGACACACATGAATAATAAGGGCTCCGGTCTGACCCCAGCTCAGGCACTGGATAAACTCGACGCGCTGTATGAGCAATCTGTAGTCGCATTACGCAACGCCATTGGCAAATATATTACAAGTGGCGAATTACCTGATGAAAACGCCCGCAAACAAGGTCTTTTTGTCTATCCATCACTGACCGTAACCTGGGACGGTAGCACAACCAATCCCCCCAAAACGCGCGCATTTGGTCGTTTTACTCACGCAGGCAGCTACACCACCACGATTACTCGCCCTACTCTCTTTCGTTCGTATCTCAATGAACAACTTACGTTGCTGTATCAGGATTATGGTGCGCATATCTCGGTGCAACCCTCGCAGCATGAAATCCCTTATCCTTATGTCATCGATGGCTCTGAATTGACACTTGATCGCTCAATGAGCGCTGGGTTAACTCGCTATTTCCCGACAACAGAACTGGCGCAAATTGGCGATGAAACTGCAGACGGCATTTATCATCCAACTGAATTCTCCCCGCTATCGCATTTTGATGCGCGCCGCGTCGATTTTTCCCTCGCGCGGTTGCGCCATTATACCGGTACGCCAGTTGAACATTTTCAGCCGTTCGTCTTGTTTACCAACTACACACGTTATGTGGATGAATTCGTTCGTTGGGGATGCAGCCAGATCCTCGATCCTGATAGTCCCTACATTGCCCTTTCTTGTGCTGGCGGGAACTGGATCACCGCCGAAACCGAAGCGCCAGAAGAAGCCATTTCCGACCTTGCATGGAAAAAACACCAGATGCCAGCATGGCATTTAATTACCGCCGATGGTCAGGGTATTACTCTGGTGAATATTGGCGTGGGACCGTCAAATGCTAAAACCATCTGCGATCATCTGGCAGTGCTGCGCCCGGATGTCTGGTTGATGATTGGTCACTGTGGTGGCTTACGTGAAAGCCAGGCCATTGGAGATTATGTACTTGCACACGCTTATTTACGCGATGACCACGTTCTTGATGCGGTACTGCCGCCCGATATTCCTATTCCGAGCATTGCTGAAGTGCAACGTGCGCTTTATGACGCTACTAAGTTAGTCAGCGGCAGGCCCGGTGAGGAAGTTAAACAGCGGCTACGTACTGGCACTGTGGTAACCACAGATGACAGGAACTGGGAATTACGTTACTCAGCTTCTGCACTTCGTTTTAACTTAAGCCGGGCCGTAGCAATTGATATGGAAAGTGCAACCATTGCCGCGCAAGGATATCGTTTCCGCGTGCCATACGGGACACTACTGTGTGTTTCAGATAAACCGTTGCATGGTGAGATTAAACTTCCCGGTCAGGCTAACCGTTTTTATGAAGGTGCTATTTCCGAACACCTGCAAATTGGCATTCGGGCGATCGATTTGCTGCGCGCAGAAGGCGACCGACTGCATTCACGTAAATTACGAACCTTTAATGAGCCGCCGTTCCGGTAATAAGTTCTGTTCCTTTTTATCAGGAATAGATGTGAAGGATTTAGTAAGTCATCCAGCAAATAGCCTGCAATAAAGCAGGCTGTTTGCTTCCTGGGGCGGATACGAGTTTTATTATAGCCTTAATGATTTCCACATATTAAAAGCAAGTATGCTTTCAAAACACAATTATAAAAAAATCCGCCAACAACATTAGTTTTTATGAGATTAAATATAATATTATGGCTTTAGAATATTTTTATTTCTAATAGACGAGATTTTTCCTGTTATGATATAATATGCCGAATTAACACATGTTAACGATTTACCAGTAATGTAAATAAATTTTCGAGGAGATCATTCCAGTGGGACGTAAATGGGCCAATATTGTTGCTAAAAAAACGGCTAAAGACGGTGCAACGTCTAAAATTTATGCAAAATTCGGTGTAGAAATCTATGCTGCTGCCAAACAAGGTGAACCCGATCCAGAATTAAACACATCTTTAAAATTCGTTATTGAACGAGCAAAGCAGGCACAAGTTCCAAAGCATGTTATTGATAAAGCAATTGATAAAGCCAAAGGCGGCGGAGATGAAACGTTCGTGCAGGGCCGTTATGAAGGCTTTGGTCCTAATGGCTCAATGATTATCGCTGAGACCTTGACTTCTAATGTTAACCGTACGATTGCTAACGTTCGCACAATTTTCAATAAAAAAGGCGGCAATATCGGAGCGGCAGGTTCTGTCAGCTATATGTTTGACAATACGGGTGTGATTGTATTTAAAGGAACAGACCCTGACCATATTTTTGAAATTTTACTTGAAGCTGAAGTTGATGTTCGTGATGTGACTGAAGAAGAAGGTAACATTGTTATTTATACTGAACCTACTGACCTTCATAAAGGAATCGCGGCTCTAAAAGCAGCTGGAATCACTGAGTTCTCAACAACAGAATTAGAAATGATTGCTCAATCTGAAGTTGAGCTTTCCCCAGAAGATTTAGAAATCTTTGAAGGGCTTGTTGATGCCCTTGAAGATGACGACGATGTACAAAAAGTTTATCATAACGTCGCAAATCTCTAATTATATTTTAAAGAAATCTGTCTTTATGGCAGATTTCTTTAATCTCATATAATCCTTATAAAAAATATAATGTTCAACTCGTCATATTGCTTATAAAAAATCCCCGTTTCCAGAGAAATAATATTTATTAAAATTCCAGGTTTTCTTTTTCTGATTACAGAAGACAAAGTGGTAATTACGCATAGTTTCCCGATAATGACGTGACAGCGACATCCCGCATAAGGCATTTTTCTCTTTATCTTTGTACGGTACTTCATGGAACAGAGTTTTTGACCTTGTGAATCGTGATGTCTGTTGGGGAGGGGCAATTTGCTCACTGAAGCGTGAGACTCGATTAAGCGCACGAAACACAGAAATCAAAAACCCGGTCACTTTTTACAAGGTAACCGGGTAAAAATAATTTTTATTTTTTAACTGTTTTGAGACTCATAGAGATGTCTCAAAACTAAAATTTGGCTCCTCTGACTGGACTCGAACCAGTGACATACGGATTAACAGTCCGCCGTTCTACCGACTGAACTACAGAGGAATCGTGAGAACGAGGCGAATATTAGCGATGCCCATCCACAATGTCAAAGCCTGTTTTTTAAATTTGAAATCGTTTGCTGAAATAATCTGCATTTTGTCGTTTATTCCGACACAACTGGCTTTTTTTCACACTTTTGCGGTTCGGGTCGAGGGTATTTCCACAGCCAACGTCCAGTAACCATTCGCCAGTAAAACAGCACGGCCCGCACAGCCCAGTCGGCAAACATTCCCATCCAGACACCAACCACACCCCAGCCAAGCATGATTCCCAGCACATAACCGACTACAACCCGGCAACCCCACATGCTCAACATAGAAACCCACATGGCGTAACGTGCATCGCGAGCACCCTTAAATCCAGCGGGTAGCACCCATGAGGCAGACCAAATAGGCATAAATAAAGCATTTAGCCAAATCAGAATCACAACGACATGTTTAACCTGTGGATCCTGGGTGTAAAACGATGCCATAACCCCGGCAAAGGGAGCCGTTAGCCAGGCGATAGCCGTTAATCCAAGAGTGGACAGCCAGAACACATGCCGCAACTGAATCTCTGCTTGCGCTATCTGCCCTACCCCCAACCTTCGGCCTGTAATGATCGTAGAAGCAGAGCCGAGCGCACTTCCGGGTAAGTTGATAAGAGCCGCAATTGAAAACGCGATAAAATTCCCGGCAATAACACTGGTCCCCATCCCGGCAACGAACATTTGGGTTAATAACCGACCACTGGTAAATAATACTGATTCGACACTCGCTGGAATACCAATCCCCATGACTTCCCAGATAATGCTAAAATTCAGCGGTTTAAAATAGCTCTTTAACGAAATCCTTAGCGCAGGATTAAAACCAATCGCCAGCACCCACAAAATTGCCACTGCGCCAATATAACGAGAAATGGTTAACCCCAACCCAGCCCCGACAAATCCCAGTCCCGGCCAGGAGAAAAGGCCGTAAATCAATATGCCGCTAATAATAATATTAAGAATATTCAGGCTACCGTTAATCAGTAGCGGTATTTTCGTATTCCCTGCACCACGAAGTGCCCCGCTACCAATCAAAGTGATGGCAGCTGCTGGATAACTGAGTACCGTCAGCTCCAGATAAGTCAACGCCAGTGCTTTAACTTCTGTCGTGGCATCACCCGCAACGAAATCAATAATTTGTTCGCCAAAATGATGAATAAGCGTTGCCAACAGCACGGCAAACAACGTCATGATCACCAATGACTGCCGCGTCGCCACCCTCGCTCGTCGTCGATCCCGCTTACCGAGACTAAATGCCACAACGACAGTGGTACCAAGATCGATAGCCGCAAAAAATGCCATAATGACCATATTGAAGCTGTCCGCCAATCCCACGCCGGCCATCGCATCTTTTCCCAGCCAGCTGACCAGAAAAGTGCTCAGGACACCCATCAACAGGACACAGGCGTTCTCCATGAAGATAGGAACAGCAAGCGGGGTTATCTCGCGCCAGAACAACACTTTGTAACTCTTGCGTTTGGCGTGCCAGCGAGTGCCGTGAACAACCTGGCGTAAAGCAGAGGAGATATTCAAAGCCGACCTTAATTGCAGAAAGTGAAACCACATTTCAAATAATGAGGGAGAATCAGCAAAGCTGCAAAGATTTTCGCCAACAAATTGTCTGCAAATGCAACAAACTGTTGATAGAAACGGCAAACAGTTGGGAAATTTAAAAATCGGGTTTGACAAAAGATTTTTCGCCGTTAAGATGTGCCTCAACAGCGATTCCTCTGTAGTTCAGTCGGTAGAACGGCGGACTGTTAATCCGTATGTCACTGGTTCGAGTCCAGTCAGAGGAGCCAAATTTCTGAAAAGCCCGCTTTTATAGCGGGCTTTTTGCTATATCTGATAATCAATTTCCTCTTCACTGTTCTCCATCACCTGGCGCTTGATATCCTCAACTGACAGTCCTGCATTACAAAGTTCCAGAAAGCGCCAGACATAGTTACGTTGAAGTTGCCCTCGCTTCAGTCCCAACCAGACAGTATTAGCATCGAAAAGATGCCTCGTATCCAGACGGATTAAATTCTTTTCCTCTTGTTCACCACTGGATTGTTCGGCAAGTAATCCGATCCCCAGCCCAAGAGCAACATAGGTTTTAATGACATCAGAATCCTGCGCACTTAATACAATATCTGCCAGCAAACCTTTGCGGACAAATGCGTCATCAATACGTGAGCGCCCCGTAATCCCCTGTCGGTAAGTAATTAACGGCCACTTCGCTATTGATTCCAGCGTCAACGGTGTAATTTGCGTCAAGGGATGATCGAGTGGAACAAGCAAACTATGGTGCCAACGAAACCACGGGAAGGCGACGAGCTGCGGGTCATTACTCAAACGCTCGCTGGCGATACCAATATCAGCTTCGCCATTTTGCAACAACGTCGCAATTTCCTGTGGTGTACCCTGGATTAGCTCCAGCCGAACCTCCGGGAAAAGTTCGCGAAAAGCTTTAATGACCTCAGGCAAGCTATAACGTGCCTGAGTATGCGTCGTTGCAATAGTGAGAACGCCAGACGTATCGTTGGTAAACAGGTCTGCAAGCCGACGAACATTACTGGCTTCATTAAGAATGCGTTCTGCAATGACCAGTAATGCTTTGCCCGGTTCAGTCATGCCCAGCAGTCGCTTACCTCGTCGAACAAATATTTCGATGCCAAGTTCATCCTCCAGTTCCCGAATGTGACGGCTGACGCCTGACTGTGAGGTAAAAAGCATATTCGCAACCTCTGTCAGGTTGTAATCCTGACGTGCAGCCTCGCGGATTATCTTTAGTTGTTGGAAATTCACGGTAAACTCCGGGCAGTTCAGATATCCCGTTATTGTTAAAGTCTAATGCCCGGCATAACAAATAATAAAAACCCGCATCTTATTCCATCCCGATATAACGCTTAGCTCACCAATTGCCACTGCCTTTTTTCCATCACTGGAGAACTCATCACTGACATTAACAACTCTTTCACTGCCTGTGCCTGTGGCGATAAGTTCGCTCTGGCGGGTAAATTTAATGACAAAGAGAGACTCATGGAAGGAGTGGTAATGCGTGACATCCAACCATTTACTGCGCCACATAACGAACGCGCGGCCGATTCGGGTAATACTGCAACGCCCATGCCGCTAGCAATCGCTGCGGTAAGCGTGGCAATAGACTCAATTTCACCAATGACTTTTGCCGTGAGTCGCCGTAGGGAAAAAGCCTCATCAACACGAAGTCTAATAGCACTGTAATCACTGGGGAGAAAGAGGTTCATTTGCGCAATAGCATTAACATCAACGCTTTGCCCCGGGCAATCTTGAGTTCCTACCAGGAAAAGATCTTCTTTCAGCAAAGCCTGGCTGGATACACCATCCACAGGGGAATGCTCATAAATCACCGCCATATCGAGTTGATGATTTATCAGTTTTTCGTTAAGTACTGCACCGCTATTTTCATGAAGATAGATAACGACCTCCGGGAATTCAGCGCGAACCGCCTGTAATAAGGGCATGGTGATGGATGACGCAGCGGTTCCTGGCGCAAAGCCAATCGAGACTTGCCCCGATAATGCCTGACCAACGTTATGCACCGCCAGTTGGGCCTGCTCACACTGACGTAAAATGGCCCGCGCATGGGTATAGAGAATTTTTCCGGCGTCAGTTGGCGTAACGCCCCGTTTTGTGCGAATCAAAAGTTGTTGATTTAACTCACCTTCCAGTGTGGCAACCTGCTGACTGAGCGCTGGTTGTGCGATATGCAATACTTCAGCAGCCTGGGTCAGGCTACCAATATCTACAATTTTTACGAAGTATTTCAGGCGTCTGAAGTTCATGTTGCCTCCGGTTTTTAAGAATCGGCCCAAGTGCCGCCATTACTTACAACCAGATTGCAAGATGCTTGCCAGTTTTATTTTGGCGTTGATGTACAAGCTAAGCAACTGTCAAATAAGAGATTATGATAGGTTCGTCATTGGCTCTTTTTATCAGCTGTCGCGTTCCCCTGCCCTATAAAAGGAGGGTATGCACCACGATGGTTCATTACCAATAAGATTGAAAGCTCACCACTTTGTTGAAATTGACAGCAAACAAACAAAAAAATGCATTTCACCCTTTGACATCACCATGTACTGCCATTAATATGCGCCCCGTTCACACGATTCCTCTGTAGTTCAGTCGGTAGAACGGCGGACTGTTAATCCGTATGTCACTGGTTCGAGTCCAGTCAGAGGAGCCAAATTCAAAAAAGCCTGCTTTCTAGCAGGCTTTTTGCTTTCTAATTACCAACGCTCTTAAAACATCTGTCTTGAACCAGAACTAATTTGCACAGGCATTCCCGATCGACGTTGCAACGCAGCATTTGCGCGATTCACATCAACTTCTTGCCCGTTGATAAACGCCCGCAAAGATGGGGTTACCGGCAATGGCACTTTTCGGTCAGACTCATATTCAGCACGATTGCGCGACAGCGGCTCATGAACTTCCAGCCACTTTGAACCATCCGGTTCCGTTGTGTATTTCACTGGCTGATCAATAATTTGTACACGAGTACCTACAGGAACATTATCAAACAGATATTTGATATCGTCATTGCGCAGACGAATACAGCCCTGACTTACCCGGAGCCCAATACCAAAATTGGCATTGGTACCGTGGATGGCATATAGCCTGCCAATATAAATCGCATACAGCCCCATGGGATTATCAGGCCCCGCAGGAACAAATGCGGGCAAACTCTCCCCTCGTTTCGCATATTCGCGCCGGGTGTTCGGCGTTGGCGTCCAGGTTGGTGCTTCTTGTTTACGTTCAACGGTAGTCACCCAGTTACGCGGGGTTTCTCGCCCAGCCTGGCCGATACCAATAGGAAAGACTTCCACAGAATTACTGTCTGGTGGGTAGTAATTTAACCCTTGCCCGTATTGTGCGGCAAAAGTCTCCAGCGGCTGGGTATTGTGATCAGGAACAGTTACAGTAAGCGACTGTCCCACTAAACGGCTACCCTCTGGAGGTAATGGATAAGTTACCGCCAGGCTATTATGGCTGGCAAAAAGTAGAGCAAATGAGCAAAAAATATTTACACGACGCATCATGTCCCTTTCCTAAGTCGCGAAAGCTATCGGTTAAGTATAGCTTTTATCAGACTTTTCGTTTTTAACTGTTCAAATCAGAAGTCGTATTCCCCGGTAGAACAATATTACTGGCAGCAAGTTCGCCCATGTTGTTGTATATCGCACAAGCAGCTTCGATGATGGGCATCGCCAGAGCTGCACCACTCCCCTCACCTAAACGCATATCCATATTGAGATAAGGCTCCAGCCCCAAATGCGACAGCGCTATACGCGCGCCTTTTTCTGCCGACAAGTGAGAAGGAATGAGATACGGTTTGATTGCAGGAGACATCTGGCAGGCTGCGAGCGCAGCAGCATAAGAAAGAAATCCATCCAGCAACACGGGTAAACCGCAGGAAGCAGCACCTAACATCACTCCAGCTATTCCGACCAAATCAAATCCACCCACTTTTGCCAGGACATCAACACCATCCTGAGGATTTGGTTGATTCAACGTAATCGCCCGACGCACAACATCAATTTTATTAGCCAGTTTATCTGTCGGCAGGTTTGCGCCAATCCCAACCACTTCTTCAGGATCCCGGCCAGTGATTGTGCTGACTATTGCCGCTGCCGGTGTCGTGTTTGCCATCCCCAGTTCACCTACACCAAACAGCGTGACACCGTTTTTTGCCAGCTCCCGCGTATAACATATGACGTCCAAAAGCAACTTTTCAGCCTGACGGCGACTTATTGCCGGAGCTGAAGCAATATTGCCGCTACCTCGTGCGACACGCATGTTGATAAGCCCGGGGATAGGCTCAGCAGTATCAATACCAACATCAATTACGTGGACGTTAGCGCCCGCTTGTGCTGCCAGCACACACACGCCGGTTGTTCCGCGGGTCATATTTTCAGCCTGAATGGCTGTCACTTCTTTTGGGGAAATAGCGACCCCTTCCTCCCAGACGCCGTGATCGGCACACATAACCAGTACCGCTTTTTTGCCCACATGCGGTATGCCATTCAACCCCGGCATTCCCGCCAGTTGTATGGCAAGCGCCTCCAGCTTTCCCAGGCTACCAACAGGTTTGAGTAACCCGTCAATATGCCGTTGTGCACGCGACATAGCGGTAGGATCGATGGCTGGGATCGTATTCAGTAAATCGGCAAGTATTTGCATGTCACGTCTCTTTATAGCAGTGCCAGCAGGAAGACCAGTTCACCAAGCTCTATGGCTGCTCCCAGCGTATCGCCGGTTTGCCCGCCCAGCGTACGTTTGAGAAGCTGACCGAGGATGAAAATCGCCACCATCGTCACCACCATAGCAGCCACACCATGCATACCCGGCAATAATACGGCAGCAAAAATAGCGGCTAAGCCGAGTGTGACGCAGGTTTGTCGCCCATCAATTTTGCCAATGAACACATTGCCAAGTCCTTCTTCCCGGGCATAACGATGACGATACATCAATAATGCGGCAGTCCCGCGGCTGACCGCGCATGCTGCCGCCAGCGATGCAAGGATCGGTTCGCCACGCAAAGCCAGCTCGCTTAACACCAGAATCTTTGCCAGTACAACAAAAATCAATGCCAGACCGCCGTGGGTGCCTAAACGGCTATCACGCATGATTTCCAACATGCGATCGCGGCTACGTGCAGAAAATACGCCATCACAGGTATCGGCGAGGCCGTCCAGGTGGAATCCCCCGGTCATCAGCGCCAGCACCAGCACGCTAAACAGTGCCGCCAGTGGTACGCCAAACCATGCCTGCAACGCCATGAAGACCAGCCCGCTAATCGCGCCAAGCAATAAACCAATTAAAGGAAAAGTAATAATACCGCGAGAATAATGCTCGAAATCCAGTCCCTGGGACCAGCGACGCGGCACAGGCAGACGCGTAATAAAAGAGAGCATCGCCCAAAATAATTTACTCATTTGATTTTTACTCCAATACCCGAAACCACCAGCCACACTTCATTTGCCGCAGCGGCCAGCTGCTGATTTACCCGCCCGGCAATATCACGAAAATGTCGTGCCAGACGACTCTCCGGCACAATCCCCATTCCCACTTCGTTAGTCACTAATACAATCTTCGCGGGGCAACGTTGGCAGGCAGCAATCAACGACTGAATCTCAGCATTAATCGCCTGTTCCATCGCCTGATAATCCCATTCATCAGGGTCTTTATCGCCGCCATAATCAAACAACAGATTAGTCACCATTGTTGTAACGCATTCCAGCAACACAGCTTCATGCGGGTTAATGTCTGCATGAATTAATTCATCAAGATGTTGCCAGCGCTCCACCGTGCGCCAGTGCGCCGGGCGGCCTTGCCGATGATGTTCTATCCGTGCAGCCATCTCATCATCAAGGATTTGCGAGGTGGCGATATACAGAACCTGTGAAGAGTCCCCAATAAGCGCCTCTGCGTGGCGACTCTTCCCGCTCCGTGCTCCACCTGTCACCAAAATCATCATACCGACTCCTGATTCAATTGTATGATGGTATTCATTGAACAGAACAATGGATCCCCCACCGTTGCTGACCGCAAAACATTTACGCGATTAATACTGCGCGTAATATAATTAAAAATCCAGCATTCTCAATCCATTACGAAAGAAGATGGCATTGCGGAATAGCCAGACTTCCTCGTGTTAACGTCCGACAAAATGCGTCATTGACAGCGGTTTCTCTGGCATGACAGATCTCATTCAGATAATGGATTAATGCTACAGCCCCACCAGCCGGACCATTCAGCAAACGGGCATTGTGTTCTGCAATCAAAATTACCGTCGTTCCCTCAGAATGAGCGAGCCATTCTGGTACGGATATCTCGGTTTCAGCTGCTATCAATAGCAGCACTGAATAATCGCTATACGCATCTGATAACGATTGCACAGGCCCACCGTCAAGAGGCTGGAAATCTTGCTGCCAGTCCTCACCGATAAAACCGCAGCCTCTACAGTGCTCTGTTGGTCAGCGCCTGCGAAGCAGACATTATCGCGCTGGTGCTTAATGCGGACGCACCGTGGTCACCTTTTTCGCCAGGCTTTACCTCGTCAATGAATCGCCCGGTCATTGGAGTAGTAACCAAAGCAGATTTAGCCAGCATGGAACAAATATCTTTGGTGAAATGTTGGTTACGGGAAGCTGGAGCGCACAACGTGTTAGTAACCAGTGCGGTTAATAACCATGGAGTTACAGAACTTTTTGCCTTGCTGCATACAGAAGAAGGCTGTCGCTAATTTCGACAGGTTCTCAGATGAGAATGATGACGGTGATGCACAGAAAAGAATCAATGAGCAATGAGGATTGCCAGGCAACCCCCATTGAATAAAACAGGAATTACTTCGCTTCGCCGTTTTTCATTTCGCCCATAGCTTTCAGCTTTTTGGAGATATCGCGGCGTTCTTTGGAGAGCTCGGCATTTTTGATGATGTAATCGTCAACGCGATCTTCATAGTCACCTTTCATGCTGGCGATGATGCCCTGGATTGCTTCAACGCTCATCCCCGGCTTGATGTAATCGCTCAGGTTGTCCAGCAGCAGGACGCGCTTCTGGTTGTCACGGATCTTTTTCTCAACGTCCTGAATTTCACGTTGCAGTTTGTTCTTACGACGGAACAGACGAACAAATTCCAGTACGTCCTGGAATGAAGGCTTGGTAGTTTCCATTTTTATACCCCTGATAATGTGAGAGTCGGATTCGTTTAAGCAACCGCTATTCGTTAGGGCCAACATTACTCATAGCTGCCGCAGATGACAATGCTTTTATCCCTTTTCACTATCATACCCTTTATCCTTGCTGAATCGAAGCAGCAGCAAGATGATTCTGAAGTTCAGGAATTATTTGCGCAAGGCCCGGCAAATCAGATTCGATAGCAACTCAAGCTGATGTGCCGTTTCCATGTTCAGCCACACATAACCATAGATTGGTGTTTCCACAACCTTCAGGTCATGGTGGTTATTGAGCAACTGACGCAGCTCTTCCACAGCATCGTTCAATTTTTCCGTATTGGCAAAAACCGGCTGCGGATTACCTTCGTACAACGCATGAACAAGGCTCAGCAGTATTTGCTGCATCATGTGCTGGGTATCACGAAGTTTTTGCGCGTTCAATAACACGAAATGGCTGGGGCGCGTGGCCCAGTATGCATTGATTTGCAACTCCAGCATACAAACCAGATTGCGGTTAATGGTCTGGATACCTTCATATATCGATTTTGGAATACGGGTTTCTTTGCTGGCGGGCGCAATCAGCCCACGCATTTTCACGGCATCGGTCAGGAGTTTTTGTAGATGGCTTTCCAGACGTGGGCGTTCGAGTAAGTTCGGTGAGAATGCAGATTGATAGACCCGATTATACTCGGTCAGACTTTTCGCCAGTTGAATGCGCCAGTGGATGAACGCCCGTTGTGGCCAGATACCGGTAAACAACATTGCCAGTAAAGAGCCGAGGATCACATCGCCGCTTCGCCATAACGCCGTATCAATTTCACCTGTCGGGGAACCAACAACAATTGCCAGCGTCACCCCAATCAATAAACCTTGATACGGTTTCTTGCCCAGCGCCAGCCAACCGCAAAGAAACATAGCCGCCGCGCACCAGACTAACATCAGCGGTAACGAGATTAACTCCAGTTGCAGAGCGATAAGACCTAAAATCGACCCCAACACCGTACCGCCAATACGTTCGAAGGCACGAGGGACAACGTTACCCCAGAACGAGATTGGCCCCATAATCACCACCATGGTGACCAGCGGCCAGGTGCTTTCCGGGATAGTAAACAGGCGGATAATGAGAAAAGTGAGCAGGAATGCCAGCGCGACCCGAGTACCATGCACAATGCGGTAATGGCGGTATACCCGGATTTCAAACGGGCTTAATGACTTATCGGCACGCACGCAGAAACTCCGTTAATGAAGATTAAAAGCGCTCATAACACATCTGTCGGCCAGAAGGCGCGCCTCTGAATTATCCGACGGACAAACCGGGAACAGTGTAATTTCCCGGCAGGAGCGAAAAAATTGAAAGGCGCATCTTACTCTTTTCGCTTTCAAAAAAAAGAGTGGTCATCGCGTTAACACACCGCCCTGAGATGAATTAGTGATGTTTTGGCTGCACCGCAACATACATTTCGATATCCCAGTACCCCTCTTCCGCGCCATTGTTCAAATAAACCTCGAAGCAGGGCTTTGGTAACATTTCATAAGCACTGTCCTGCAAGAGGCTATTAAAGAACTGATACCAGGGTTTAGCAAAATCATCACCGACTACACGAGCCACCGCAACCGCATACTGACCACCTGAAATTTCTGTCAGAATGACGCCCTCACTGTTTTCGGGGAGCGTAAAGTTATTCGGTACCGTCACGACGGTGTCGCAGCGTAATTTTTCGGCGGGTGTTTCATCTGGATTGTCGTAATAGACAGCAACCCACTCCTTCGGCACAATATTTTTGTTATCTACCCACATCATCAACTGCTCAAAACCTTTCTTTACCGTCTGCTCCCACGGGCCAACGAGATGGAAACCTGCAACGGTACGTTTATCTTCCTGCTTAATCTCGTAGTTCATGACGCCTCCATTAATACTGTTTTTATATACAGTATAGTTGCAATATTAAAACCACAAGGAATGAGTGTTGATTATGCGAGCAGACTCGCACTCCTGCCAGTCTGCTGCAAAAGAAAGGTCAGGCCTTATGGTGGAAATAATCACTCAGGCGGGAAAACATGCTGCCTTCCCCGACAGATTCCAGGGTAACCAGCGGCCAGTGCGCCACCTGTTTATCACGGTCGTAAAGTTCAATTTCCCCTACCCGCTGATGGGCGCTAATTGGCGCGGTGAGTTCTTTACCATCAAGGGTATATTTGGCTTTGATATGTGGAATTTCGGCTTTCGGTAGCACCATCCAGAACTCTTGTTCCGTTCCCAGGTCGATATTTTCTTTATCGCCATACCAGATGCGTTCCGTTCCGACCTTTTTCCCACGGTGCAAAATTTGCACCGTAGTAAAGTTTTGTTGCCCCCAACGCAGTAATTTTCTTGCCTCTTCCTCACGATCTTTTGCGCTGTCAGCACCCATTACCACTGCAATGAGGCGACGCTGCCCGTCTACAGCCGAAGCAATAAGATTAAACCCGGCACCAGAAGTATGACCCGTTTTCAGGCCGTCAACATTCATGGTCTTATCCCACAATAACCCGTTACGGTTTTGCTGGGTGATACCGTTCCAGGTGAGGCTTTTCTCACTGTACATATGATAAAACTCGGGCTCGCCGTGGATGATAGCGCGAGAAAGCACGGCTAAATCATAAGCCGAGCTATGCTGGCCAGGTGCATCCAGACCATGCACTGTTTCAAAATGCGTATCCTTGAGATGCAGCTTCTCGGCATAGTTGTTCATCATTTCAACAAACTGCCGTTGCCCACCAGCAATATAGTCAGCCAGAGCAACACAAGCGTCATTTCCGGAATCCACAATTAAACCACGGCTTAAATCACGTACCGATACGCGATCGCCCTCTTTCAAAAACATCAGTGAAGAACCGACAAACACTGGATTATCTTTCGCCCACGCATCGCGCCCCACGGTGACAATATCGTCTGGCGTAATGCGATGACTATCGATAGCGCGATCCACGACATAGCCCGTCATCAGCTTTGTCAGGCTGGCGGGATTGCGCTGTTGATGCTCATTACCCGCGGTGAGGATCTGACCGGTGGTGTAATCCATCAATACCCAGGAGCCGGCATGAATCTCTGGAGGCTGAGGTGAAAAAGGAATGTTTTCCGCCGCAAAACCAGACGATAAGTTAAAAACGAACAAAGAAGCAGCAATAATAAGACGGCGTTTCAACAGCAAACCCTCAGGAGTTTCAAATAGCTGTTCTTTTTACGGAAATACTTATGAACTGGCTGGAATAAAGTGCAAGAAAATGTGACTACCCTCGCATTTTTATCTGACATGATCTGTTGCCACTCGCTGTCAAATTGTTGCGCTAAAGCTGATTAGCACGGTGATATTTGATACTCTGGCAGACAGCAGAAACAACGGATTTAACCTAATGATGAATGACGGTAAGCAACAATCTACCTTTTTGTTTCACGATTACGAAACCTTTGGCACGCACCCCGCGTTAGATCGCCCTGCACAGTTCGCAGCCATTCGCACCGATAGCGAATTCAATGTCATCGGCGAACCCGAAGTCTTTTACTGCAAGCCCGCGGATGACTATTTACCCCAGCCTGGAGCAGTATTAATTACCGGTATTACCCCGCAGGAAGCACGGGCGAAAGGAGAAAACGAAGCCGCGTTTGCCGCCCGTATTCACTCGCTTTTTACCGTACCGAAGACCTGTATTCTGGGCTACAACAATGTGCGTTTCGACGACGAAGTCACACGCAACGTTTTTTATCGTAATTTCTACGATCCTTACGCCTGGAGCTGGCAGCATGATAACTCGCGCTGGGATTTACTGGATGTTATGCGTGCCTGTTATGCCCTGCGCCCGGAAGGAATAAACTGGCCTGAAAATGATGACGGTCTACCGAGCTTTCGCCTTGAGCATTTAACCAAAGCGAATGGTATTGAACATAGCAACGCACACGATGCGATGGCTGATGTGTACGCCACTATTTCGATGGCAAAACTGGTAAAAACGCGTCAGCCACGCCTGTTTGATTATCTCTTTACCCATCGTAATAAACACAAACTGATGGCGTTGATTGATGTTCCGCAGATGAAACCCCTGGTTCACGTTTCCGGAATGTTTGGGGCATGGCGCGGCAATACCAGCTGGGTAGCACCGCTGGCGTGGCATCCTGAAAATCGCAATGCCGTAATTATGGTGGATTTGGCAGGAGACATTTCGCCATTACTGGAACTGGATAGCGACACATTGCGCGAGCGTCTATATACCGCAAAAACCGATCTTGGCGATAACGCCGCCGTTCCGGTTAAACTGGTGCATATCAATAAATGTCCGGTGCTGGCCCAGGCGAATACGCTACGCCCGGAAGATGCTGACCGACTGGGAATTAATCGTCAGCATTGCCTCGATAACCTAAAAATTCTGCGTGAAAATCCGCAAGTGCGTGAAAAAGTGGTGGCGATATTCGCGGAAGCCGAACCGTTTACGCCTTCAGATAACGTGGATGCACAGCTTTATAATGGCTTTTTCAGTGACGCCGATCGTGCAGCAATGAAAATTGTGCTGGAAACCGAGCCGCGTAATTTACCGGCACTGGATATCACTTTTGTTGATAAACGGATTGAAAAGCTGTTGTTCAATTATCGGGCACGCAACTTCCCGGGGACGCTGGATTATGCCGAGCAGCAACGCTGGCTGGAGCACCGCCGCCAGGTCTTCACGCCAGAGTTTTTGCAGGGTTATGCTGATGAATTGCAGATGCTGGTACAACAATATGCCGATGACAAAGAGAAAGTGACGCTGTTAAAAGCACTTTGGCAGTACGCGGAAGAGATCGTCTGAAACAAAAAAAACCGGAGCGATAAACTCCGGCTTTTTGAGATTTACCGGATGATTATGTCATCCGGCTTGTAAGATTATGCTACGTCTTCGTACTGCGGAACCGGGTTGCGGAAACTCTTGGTTACGCAAGCCAGGTAAATCAGGCCGATAGCCGCCCAGATCAGACCCAGAACCATTGAGCTTTCTTCCAGGTTAACCCACAGCGCACCAACGGTCAGCGCACCACACATCGGCAGGAACAGATACTGGAAGTGATCTTTCAGCGTCTTGTTACGCTTCTCACGAATCCAGAACTGCGAAATAACCGACAGGTTAACGAAGGTGAACGCCACCAGCGCACCAAAGTTAATCAGCGCCGTAGCCATTACCAGGTCGAAGTTGATTGCCAGCAGAGCAATCGCGCCAACCAGGATGATGTTCATCGCCGGAGTACGCCATTTCGGGTGTACATAACCGAAGAAGCTTTTCGGGAACACGCCATCACGCCCCATTACGTACATCAGACGCGCTACGCCTGCGTGCGCCGCCATACCGGACGCCAGTACGGTAATGGTGGAGAAGATCAGCGCGCCAACCTGGAACGCTTTACCCGCAACGTACAGCATGATTTCAGGCTGTGACGCATCCGGATCTTTAAAGCGAGAGATATCCGGGAAATACAGTTGCAGGAAGTAAGTTGCAAAGATGAAGATCATGCCGCCGATCAGCGCGGTCAGGAAAATCGCACGCGGGATCACGCGCTCTGCATCTTTGGTTTCTTCCGACAGGTTGCTGATGCCGTCAAAGCCGGTAAAGGAGAAGCACAGGATTGTCGCCCCGGTAATCATCGGGATAACATGCGCATCGCCAGACCAGAACGGACGAGTGCTCGCCAGCGTACCCGCGCCTTCACCTTCAAATACGCCATAAACAACCATGCCCAGGATCACCGCGATCAGCACTACCTGCAACACGACGATTACAGTGTTGAAGTTCGCTACGGATTTCAGACTACGCAGGTTAAAGGCGGTCATAAAGGCCACCAGCGCCACCACAAACATCCACGATGGAATGGAAGGCACCAGAGCTTCAAAATAGATTTTCGCCAGCAGAATGTTGATCATCGGCGCGAACAGATAGTCGAGCAGAGAAGACCAACCCACCATAAAGCCGACAGTCGGGCTAATGGATTTCTGGGCGTAAGTGTATGCAGAGCCAGCAGAAGGATAGCGGCGAACCAGCTTCCCGTAGCTCAGAGCCGTAAACAGGATCGCAATCAATGCGAACGCATAGGCTGTCGGCACATGACCATCCGTGAGGCCTGAAACGATACCAAAAGTATCAAACAGCGTCATCGGCTGCATATAGGCAAGACCCATCATTACAACCGGAACTAACGTAAGCGTTTTACGCAATTCCACGCGAGAGGTGTTTGGAGTAACGTTATGCGACATGGTCATTCTCCTTTACGGTGATAACCGTCGCGTAAGCAAAAAATTGCCCCATTTTTTTGGATTCCTCAGCGACAACAACTGTCGATTTTTAGTAAATATCTATCCGGTACGAAGCCCGGCCTCTTGGTATGAATGATTGGTTTGAAGCAAAAAATAACCGACGCTGATGAAACGTCGGTTTTTAGTCATTTTTTGACAGCGGCGCATTGTGCCTAAATGGGGGGGAAATGACAAGAGAATGAGAGGCTTGTCATAATAATTTTTCTTTAAATGGCTGATTTTCCGTCATCAGATTTTGCATAAACACCGGCGATCGCACTATTTGCTAAAATTTCATCTCGCCACCAGCCGCTGGCAAGCCCTGCGGTCTGTTCGTTCCAGCCAATCCAGACGGGTTCAAAGAGAGTTTGGGCAACCACTTTCTTCTCGATTAACGCGCCACTATCGAGAAAACGTTGCGCCAGATAACGGGGTAAATAGCCGCAGCCAAGGCCGCTAATTTGCAGCTCCAGCTTGGTTTTAAAATCGAAAACGGTAATGGCTTCTTGTTCGTCGAGAAGTTGTGAGGCCGTAGAAGCGCCTGCCTGCGCAGTATCCCCCACCACAATCGCCCGATATCGCTTAATGATACGACGGTTTAACGGTTCTTCTTCCAGGGCTAACGGATGATGTGGCGCGACCGCAAAGACTTGTTCCAGATCGCCTAACCGCGAGAAACCAAACTCACTGGAAGATGGTGGCTCATGCATCGCGCCAACAATAATATCCGCTCGCCCCTGAGTCAGGGCATCCCAGGAACCACCGAGTACGCCATTGATAAACTTCAGGCGCGTCACACTATGATGTTGATAAAAAGCTTCAATGAGTGGCGCAAGCAGAGAAAAAGGGAAGGTGTCGTCCACACCAATCACCAGCTCGTTTTCCCAGCCTTCATGCAGTTTGATCGCCTGCTTTTCCAGTTCCCGCACGGTATGCAGAACTTCCCGCCCTTTCTCTAATAACATTTTTCCGGTGCGGGTGAATTTAGCGCGGTGTCCGCTACGATCAAGCAATTGAATATTAAGGTCGCTTTCCAACTTGTGAACGGTGTAACTCAGAGCGGACGGCGTCTTGTAGAGTTTGGCCGACGCCGCCGCAAAACTGCCTTCTTTTTCTAAGGCATCGAGGATCATCAACACATCCAGCAGTGGTTTCATACACGCCCCCTTGCAGTGCATGCGGCGTCCTGCTGGCGTGATCGTTTACTCCAGCGGCATTACCAGCGGATCGGGATACTGGTATTCAAATCCCAGTTCATTACAAATCCGACTGCCATCAATAATCTTACCTTTGCCGCTGTCCAGACTATTTCTGAACTGCGGAGGTTCCAGCCCCAGTAAACGGGCCATCTGCGGATAGAAAACATTACGCGCAGGGTGATCTGGCGCACATATATTATAGATGTGTCCGCCTTTAGGTGCCTGTAACAACAGAGTGATAGCGCCAATAACATCTTCTAAATGGACTAAATTAACACCATGTTCACCATCAGGGGCGGTTTTTCCGGCAAAGAAGCGTCCGGGATGACGTCCCGGTCCGACCAGCCCCGCAAGACGCAGAATATCGACCGAAGTACCGGGTAAATTGTGCAGCCAGTCTTCGAGCTCTTCTAATACTCGTCCACTGTTGGTCACCGGATTACGCGGGGTAGTTTCTTTCACCGTGCCTTGCGCATCGCCATAGACAGATGTTGAGCTGGTGAAAATAATGCGGGGAATACGATGGGCCAGCGCGCTATCCACTAACTCTTGTACCGCTTGTAAATAGAACTCATCGCCGGGGCCGCTACGACGTGCCGGAAGCGTAATGACCAGCGCATCGGTATCCATCAGGGCATCCAGATCGTCAGAATCGCAAACTAACTCAGGCTCCATGCGAAGCAGATAACTATCAATGCCACTCATTCGGGCCGCTTCGACACCATCTTGCGTGGTTTTACTCCCGGTGACTTGCCAGCCTCGCGCTGAAAGTGACATCGCCAGCGGCATGCCTAACCACCCTAACCCGACAATTGCGACCTTTTTCATCCGTTATCTCCTGATACACCTTAGATCTATAAGGCTACGCTAGCGTATCAAAACTGACAATTCATTCTATGAATGAATCTGTTCAATAATGATAACGACATGCTGCAATGAGCAGTGAATCGTCGGTAACCGCGTATACCAGACGGTGCTCCTCTGTAATGCGTCGGGACCAGAAGCCTGACAAATTATGCTTCAGGGGTTCTGGCTTCCCCTTACCTTCAAATGGTGTTCTGCGGGTATCTTTGATAAGTTCAATGATCTTTTTAACAATTCGCTTATCTGTTTCCTGCCAGTACAGATAATCATCCCATGACTCCTCAGACCAGATTAGTTTCACTCAATAATGTCCTTTTCCGTTCCTTTGCCTGATTTCAGGCTATCGATTGAGTCCATCAATCTCCGGGCGTTAGCGGGGGAGCGCAGTAGATAAGCCGTCTCTTCCAGCGAGTTGTATTCTTCGAGTGACATCAGAACACAAGCCTCTCCATTCTGACGAGTAATAAGGATCGGGGCATGATCTTCAACGGCTTTCATCATTGTTGCCGACAAATTCTGGCGCGCTTCGCTGTAGCTAATTGTACGCATTTCAATCTCCTCTTTTGTACAGTTCATTGTACAATGATAGGCGTTAATTAACTATTTATTAATTAGTCTGTAGATCAAGACATTGTCAGTGAGACGAAAAATCCAGGTTTCGCTATTTTGGGTGCCGTCAGGTTAGGGGACACTCCTCTTAGCCCCCTCCTTTCCCCGCTCATTCATTAAACAAATCCATCGCCATAAAATATATAAAAAAGCCCTTGCTTTCTAACGTGAAAGTGGTTTAGGTTAAAAGACATCAGTTGAATAAACATTCACAGAGACTTTTATGACACGCGTTCAATTTAAACACCACCATCATCACCATCATCCTGACTAGTCTTTCAGGCGATGTGTGCTGGAAGACATTCAGATCTTCCAGTGGTGCATGAACGCATGAGAAAGCCCCCGGAAGATCACCTTCCGGGGGCTTTTTTATTGCGCGGTTGATAACGGTTCAGACAGGTTTAAAGAGGAATAAGAAAATGACAGACAACACTCGTTTACGCATAGCTATGCAGAAATCCGGCCGTTTAAGTGATGACTCACGCGAATTGCTGGCGCGCTGTGGCATTAAAATCAATCTTCACACCCAGCGCCTGATCGCGATGGCAGAAAACATGCCGATTGATATTCTGCGCGTACGTGATGACGACATTCCCGGTCTGGTAATGGACGGCGTGGTAGACCTTGGGATTATCGGCGAAAACGTGCTGGAAGAAGAGCTGCTTAACCGCCGCGCCCAGGGTGAAGATCCGCGCTACTTTACCCTGCGTCGACTGGATTTCGGCGGCTGCCGCCTTTCGCTGGCAACGCCGGTTGATGAAGCCTGGGACGGTCCGCTCTCCTTAAACGGTAAACGTATCGCCACCTCTTATCCTCACCTGCTCAAGCGTTATCTCGACCAGAAAGGCATCTCTTTTAAATCCTGCTTACTGAACGGTTCTGTCGAAGTCGCCCCGCGTGCCGGACTGGCAGATGCGATTTGCGATCTGGTTTCCACCGGTGCCACGCTGGAAGCTAACGGCCTGCGCGAAGTCGAAGTTATCTACCGCTCGAAAGCCTGCCTGATCCAACGCGATGGCGAAATGGAAGGATCCAAACAGCAACTGATCGACAAACTGCTGACCCGTATTCAGGGTGTGATCCAGGCGCGCGAATCAAAATACATCATGATGCACGCACCGACCGAACGCCTGGATGAAGTCATCGCCCTGCTGCCAGGTGCCGAACGCCCAACTATTCTGCCGCTGGCAGGTGATCAACAGCGCGTAGCGATGCACATGGTCAGTAGCGAAACCCTGTTCTGGGAAACGATGGAAAAACTGAAAGCGCTGGGTGCCAGTTCAATCCTGGTGCTGCCGATTGAGAAGATGATGGAGTGATCGCCATGAGCTTTAACACAATCATTGACTGGAATAGCTGTACTGCGGAGCAACAACGCCAGCTGTTAATGCGCCCGGCGATCTCCGCTTCTGAAAGCATTACCCGCACTGTTAACGATATTCTCGATAACGTGAAAGCACGCGGCGATGAGGCCCTGCGGGAATACAGCGCGAAGTTTGATAAAACCACGGTTACCGCGCTGAAGGTGTCTGCTGAGGAGATCGCCGCCGCCAGCGAACGCCTGAGCGACGAGCTAAAACAGGCGATGGCGGTGGCAGTAAAGAACATTGAAACCTTCCACACTGCGCAAAAACTGCCGCCGGTAGATGTCGAAACGCAGCCAGGCGTGCGTTGCCAGCAGGTCACGCGCCCGGTGGCTTCAGTGGGTTTGTATATTCCTGGCGGCTCCGCCCCGCTCTTCTCAACGGTATTAATGCTGGCGACTCCGGCGCGTATAGCGGGCTGTAAAAAAGTGGTGCTGTGCTCACCGCCGCCGATTGCCGATGAAATTCTTTACGCGGCGCAGCTGTGCGGCGTGCAGGACGTGTTTAACGTCGGCGGCGCACAGGCCATTGCCGCACTGGCGTTTGGTACGGAATCTGTGCCGAAAGTGGACAAAATCTTCGGGCCAGGCAACGCCTTTGTCACCGAGGCAAAACGCCAGGTAAGCCAGCGTCTGGACGGTGCGGCGATCGATATGCCCGCAGGCCCGTCGGAAGTGCTGGTGATTGCTGACAGCGGCGCTACGCCGGATTTCGTGGCTTCTGATTTGCTTTCCCAGGCTGAACACGGCCCGGACTCTCAGGTGATTTTACTGACGCCCGATGCTGAGATGGCGCGTCGCGTAGCCGAAGCTGTCGAACGCCAACTGGCAGAACTGCCGAGAGCTGAAACCGCCCGCCAGGCACTGAGCGCCAGCCGCCTGATTGTGACTAAAGATTTAGCGCAGTGCGTAGAGATCTCCAACCAGTACGGCCCGGAGCACCTGATCATCCAGACCCGCAACGCCCGCGATCTGGTCGATGGCATCACCAGCGCCGGTTCGGTATTTCTGGGTGACTGGTCACCGGAATCGGCAGGTGATTACGCCTCCGGCACCAACCACGTTCTGCCGACTTACGGTTACACTGCCACCTGTTCCAGCCTCGGGCTGGCAGATTTCCAGAAGCGCATGACCGTGCAGGAACTGTCGAAAGAAGGTTTCTCCGCGCTGGCTTCGACCATTGAAACACTGGCCGCCGCCGAGCGCCTGACCGCCCACAAAAATGCCGTTACTTTGCGTGTTAACGCCCTTAAGGAGCAAGCATGAGCACCGTGACTATTACCGATTTAGCGCGTGAAAACGTCCGCAACCTGACGCCGTATCAGTCGGCGCGTCGTCTGGGCGGTAACGGCGACGTCTGGCTGAACGCCAACGAATATCCCACAGCCGTGGAGTTTCAGCTCACTCAACAAACGCTCAACCGCTATCCGGAATGTCAGCCAAAAGCGGTGATTGAAAATTACGCGCAATATGCAGGCGTAAAACCGGAACAGGTGCTCGTCAGCCGTGGCGCGGACGAAGGTATTGAACTGCTGATCCGCGCTTTTTGCGAACCGGGTAAAGACGCCATCCTCTACTGCCCGCCAACGTACGGCATGTACAGCGTCAGCGCTGAAACCATTGGCGTCGAGTGCCGCACAGTGCCGACGCTGGAAAACTGGCAACTGGACTTACAGGGCATTTCCGACAAGCTGGACGGTGTGAAAGTGGTCTACGTTTGCAGCCCCAACAACCCGACCGGGCAACTGATCAATCCGCAAGATTTTCGCACTCTGCTGGAGTTAACGCGCGGTAAAGCGATTGTGGTTGCCGATGAAGCCTATATAGAGTTTTGCCCGCAGGCATCGCTGGCTGGCTGGCTGGCGGAATATCCGCACCTGGCTATATTGCGCACACTGTCGAAAGCTTTTGCTCTGGCGGGGCTTCGTTGCGGATTTACGCTGGCAAACGAAGAAGTCATCAACCTGCTAATGAAAGTGATCGCCCCCTACCCGCTCTCGACGCCGGTTGCCGACATTGCGGCCCAGGCGTTAAGCCCGCAGGGGATCGTCGCCATGCGCGAACGGGTGGCGCAAATTATTGCAGAGCGCGAATACCTGATTGCCGCACTGAAAGAAATCTCCTGCGTGGAGCAGGTTTTTGACTCTGAAACCAACTACATTCTGGCGCGCTTTAAAGCCTCCAGCGCAGTGTTTAAATCTTTGTGGGATCAGGGCATTATCTTACGTGATCAGAATAAACAACCCTCTTTAAGCGGCTGCCTGCGAATTACCGTCGGAACCCGTGAAGAAAGCCAGCGCGTCATTGACGCCTTACGTGCGGAGCAAGTTTAATGAGTCAGAAGTATCTTTTTATCGATCGCGATGGAACCCTGATTAGCGAACCGCCGAGTGATTTTCAGGTGGACCGTTTTGACAAACTCGCCTTTGAACCTGGCGTGATCCCGGAGCTGCTGAAGCTGCAAAAAGCAGGCTACAAGCTGGTGATGATCACTAATCAGGATGGTCTGGGAACACAAAGTTTCCCGCAGGCGGATTTTGATGGCCCGCACAACCTGATGATGCAGATCTTCACCTCACAAGGCGTGCAGTTTGATGAAGTGCTGATTTGTCCGCACCTGCCCGCCGATGAGTGCGACTGCCGTAAGCCGAAAGTAAAACTGGTGGAGCTTTATCTCGCTGAGCAAGCGATGGATCGCGCCAACAGTTATGTGATTGGCGATCGCGCGACCGATATTCAACTGGCTGAAAACATGGGTATTAATGGTTTACGCTACGACCGCGAAACCCTGAACTGGCCAATGATTGGCGAGCAACTCACTAAACGAGACCGTTACGCCCATGTAGTGCGCAACACCAAAGAGACGCAAATTGACGTCCAAGTGTGGCTGGATCGCGAAGGTGGCAGCAAGATTAACACCGGTGTTGGCTTCTTTGATCACATGCTGGATCAAATCGCTACTCACGGCGGTTTCCGGATGGAAATCAACGTCAAAGGCGACCTCTATATCGACGATCACCACACCGTCGAAGATACCGGCCTGGCGCTGGGCGAAGCGTTAAAAATTGCTCTTGGCGACAAACGCGGTATTTGCCGCTTCGGTTTTGTGCTGCCGATGGACGAATGCCTTGCCCGCTGCGCACTGGATATCTCTGGTCGCCCGCACCTGGAATATAAAGCCGAGTTTACCTACCAGCGCGTGGGCGATCTCAGCACCGAGATGATCGAGCACTTCTTCCGTTCGCTCTCTTACACCATGGGCGTGACGCTCCACCTGAAAACCAAAGGTAAAAACGATCACCACCGTGTAGAGAGTCTGTTCAAAGCCTTTGGTCGGACCCTGCGCCAGGCCATCCGCGTGGAAGGCGATACCCTGCCCTCGTCGAAAGGAGTGCTGTAATGAACGTGGTGATCCTTGATACCGGCTGCGCCAATTTGAACTCGGTGAAGTCTGCCATTGCGCGCCACGGTTATGAACCCAAAGTCAGCCGTGACCCGGACGTAGTATTGCTGGCCGATAAACTGTTTTTACCCGGCGTTGGCACCGCACAAGCAGCGATGGATCAGGTGCGTGAGCGCGAGCTGTTTGATCTCATCAAAGCCTGTACCCAACCGGTGCTGGGCATCTGCTTAGGGATGCAACTGCTGGGGCGGCGCAGCGAAGAGAGCAACGGCGTCGATTTGCTGGGCATCATCGACGAAGACGTGCCGAAAATGACCGACTTTGGTCTGCCACTGCCGCATATGGGCTGGAACCGCGTTTACCCGCAGGCAGGCAACCGCCTGTTTCAGGGGATTGAAGACGGCGCGTACTTTTACTTTGTTCACAGCTACGCAATGCCAGTCAATCCGTGGACCATCGCCCAGTGTAATTACGGCGAACCGTTCACCGCGGCGGTACAAAAAGATAACTTCTACGGCGTGCAGTTTCACCCGGAGCGTTCTGGTGCCGCTGGCGCTAAGTTGCTGAAAAACTTCCTGGAGATGTAATGATTATTCCGGCATTAGATTTAATCGACGGCACCGTGGTGCGTCTCCATCAGGGCGATTACGGCAAACAACGCGATTACGGTAACGACCCGCTGCCGCGATTGCAGGATTACGCCGCGCAGGGTGCCGAAGTGCTGCACCTGGTGGATCTGACCGGGGCAAAAGATCCGGCTAAACGTCAAATCCCACTGATTAAAACCCTGGTCGCGGGCGTTAACGTTCCGGTGCAGGTTGGCGGCGGCGTGCGTAGCGAAGAAGACGTGGCGGCGTTACTGGAAGCGGGCGTTGCGCGCGTGGTGGTCGGCTCCACCGCGGTGAAATCACCAGAAATGGTGAAAGGCTGGTTTGAACGTTTCGGTGCCGATGCCTTAGTGCTGGCGCTGGATGTCCGTATTGACGAGCAAGGCAACAAGCAGGTGGCAGTCAGCGGCTGGCAAGAGAACTCGGGCGTTTCACTGGAACAACTGGTGGAAACCTATCTGCCCGTCGGCCTGAAACATGTGCTGTGTACCGATATCTCGCGCGACGGCACGCTGGCAGGTTCTAACGTCTCTTTATATGAAGAAGTGTGCGCCAGATATCCGCAGGTGGCATTTCAGTCATCCGGCGGCATTGGCGACATTAACGATGTTGCTGCCCTGCGTGGAACTGGCGTGCGCGGCGTAATTGTCGGTCGCGCATTACTGGAAGGTAAATTCACCGTGAAGGAGGCCATCGCATGCTGGCAAAACGCATAATTCCATGTCTCGACGTTCGTGATGGTCAGGTGGTGAAAGGCGTACAGTTTCGCAACCATGAAATCATTGGCGATATCGTACCGCTGGCAAAACGCTACGCCGAAGAAGGTGCAGACGAACTGGTGTTCTACGATATCACCGCTTCCAGCGATGGCCGTGTGGTAGATAAAAGCTGGGTATCGCGCGTGGCGGAAGTGATCGACATTCCGTTCTGCGTGGCGGGCGGGATTAAGTCTCTGGAAGATGCCGCGAAAATTCTTTCCTTTGGCGCGGATAAAATCTCCATTAACTCCCCTGCGCTGGCGGACCCGACGTTAATTACTCGCCTGGCCGATCGTTTTGGTGTGCAGTGTATTGTGGTCGGTATTGATACCTGGTACGACGCCGAAACCGGTAAATATCATGTGAATCAATATACCGGCGATGAAAGCCGCACCCGCGTCACTCAGTGGGAAACACTCGACTGGGTAGAGGAAGTGCAAAAACGTGGAGCCGGAGAAATCGTCCTCAACATGATGAATCAGGACGGCGTACGAAACGGTTACGACCTCGATCAACTGAAAAAAGTGCGTGAAGTTTGCCACGTCCCGCTGATTGCCTCCGGTGGCGCGGGCACCATGGAACACTTCCTCGAAGCCTTCCGCGATGCCGACGTTGACGGCGCGCTGGCAGCTTCTGTATTCCACAAACAAATAATCAATATTAGTGAATTAAAAGCGTACCTGGCATCACAGGGCGTGGAGATCAGGATATGTTAACAGAACAACAACGTCACGAACTGGACTGGGAAAAAACCGACGGACTGATGCCGGTGATTGTACAACACGCGGTATCTGGCGAAGTGTTAATGCTGGGCTATATGAACCCGGAAGCTCTGGACAAAACCATCGAAAGTGGCAAAGTTACCTTCTTCTCGCGCACTAAACAGCGACTGTGGACCAAAGGCGAAACGTCGGGTAATTTCCTCAACGTAGTGAGTATTGCGTCGGACTGCGACAACGACACTTTATTAGTGCTGGCGAATCCCATCGGCCCGACCTGCCACAAAGGCACCAGCAGTTGCTTCGGCAACACCGCTCACCAGTGGCTGTTCCTGTATCAACTGGAACAACTGCTCGCCGAACGTAAATCTGCCGACCCGGAAACCTCTTACACAGCCAAACTGTATGCCAGCGGCACCAAACGCATCGCGCAGAAAGTGGGCGAAGAAGGGGTGGAAACTGCGCTGGCAGCAACGGTACATGACCGCTTTGAGCTGACCAACGAGGCATCTGACTTGATGTATCACCTGCTGGTGCTGTTGCAGGATCAGGGGCTGGATTTAACGACGGTGATTGAGAACCTGCGCAAACGGCATCAGTGAGTTGCGGACTGACCGGATGCGATGTTGTAGTCGCATCCGTAGCCATTGCCCGATGCGCAAGCTTATCGGGCCTACTATTCGCTCTGCACATTTTGGCTGGATAAGATGCGCCAGCATCGCATCCGGCAAAAAAAACGGGCAAGGTGTCACCACCCTGCCCATTTTCTTTAAAACTGCAAAGATTATTTCGCGTTGTAATTGCGTAGAGCGTTACGCCCCAGCACAATCCCCGCGCCAACCATGCCACCCAGTAGCACTGCCAGAATCAAGGTAATTGCCTTTTTCGGGCTATCGCGACGAATAGGTAACGTCGGTTTCATCACATAACGGTAAGCATGAATATCAAGATCATCAACCTTTAAGCTTTCGATATCCAGCAGGTTTTGACGAGTCTGATAGTAGTTTGGTGAGAACACCAACGGACGGGTCGCCTCATGCTTAATCATCGACTCCAGTGCTTCGCTCCCAAGAAGGAACAACGTATCTTGCGTCACATCTTCAGTCTGCTGAACCTGTGGTTTTGTCACCTGCGCCTGATTCGCATACTGCAATGCTTCCTGAATCTGACGGATACGCAGATCTTTCTGCTCCTGCGCGACCACTTCCTGCGTTCTTAAAGAGTCCTGCAAGTTTTTCCGTCCCAGAGCAATGTTGTCTTTGAGATCCTTTTCTAGCTCTTGATTCACTTTATCGTCAACTTGCTGAATGTATTGGGCCAACTTCATTTGTGCGCCCTCTGCAGTTTGCCCAACATAAGAAACAGTCAATGGTAATTGCTGGTTCTTAACAGAAGGTTCGATGGTAAGTTTTTCTGGTTCTTCCTGATTATCCAGCGTTTCTGCTAATGCAGAGAAGGCAGAACTGAAGCGACCAATCAACGTCTCCTGCAAATCTGACACTTTCGGTGCAGCCTGACCATAGATAACATTCATGGCATTGTTATAGCCAGCGATTTGCCCCACATCAGGTTGAGTAACGATAGCTGTGGAAGTCCACTTTTCTTTGGCAACGGCCAGATACCCTATAGCCAGGGCAATAGCAACAATGACAGAGATGATGATTGTCATCTTGCCACGCCACAACTGCATTAGTAAATCAATCAAATCAATCTGTTCCGGGTCATGGTTTTGCCCAGAAACATTATTATTTTCTACTCTCATCATTACCCTAACTGACGGAAATTTCCAAGTCCGCATAGTTTAGCGATAATCCTCGTGAATGCTATAGGATAAGTGATAAAAATAATGAATTATTGAGGAAGTAACAAAAGACAATCAGGGCGTAAATAGCCCTGATAACAAGATGTTAGTCGCTGCCAAAGAGATCGCGGGTGTATACCTTATCTGCCACATCCTTAAGCTCTTCTGCCATACGATTGGAGATAATGACGTCAGCTTGTTGTTTGAAAGTGGCGAGATCTCGTTCCAGGCGAGAGTTGAAGAATGAGTCTTCTTTCATCACCGGTTCGTAAATGATGACTTCAACGCCTTTCGCCTTGATACGTTTCATAATCCCCTGAATGGAAGACGCGCGGAAGTTGTCTGAACCGCTCTTCATAATCAGACGATAAACACCCACCACTTGCGGCTTGCGTGACAAAATGGCATCGGCAATAAAATCTTTACGCGTGCGGTTAGCATCGACAATTGCCGAAATCAGGTTATTCGGCACAGACTGATAATTCGCCAGTAACTGTTTGGTATCTTTCGGCAAACAATAACCACCATAACCAAACGACGGATTGTTGTAATGGTTGCCAATACGCGGATCGAGACAAACGCCTTCGATAATCTGGCGAGTATTCAGACCTAAACTTTCTGCATAGCTATCCAGTTCATTAAAGTACGCTACGCGCATCGCCAGATAGGTATTAGCGAAAAGTTTTATCGCTTCTGCTTCAGTGGAGTCGGTAAACAGGGTCGGGATATTTTGCTTAATCGCCCCTTCCTGTAACAACGCAGCAAAACGTTCAGCGCGTTCTGAACGCTCACCTATGACAATACGTGAAGGATGGAGATTATCGTAAAGGGCTTTACCTTCACGGAGAAATTCCGGAGAGAAAATAATATTTTCAGTACGATATTTCTTATGCATCGCTGCGGTAAAACCAACGGGAACCGTTGATTTGATGACCATAACCGCATAAGGATTTATCTCAACTACGTCTTTAATTACTGATTCTACACTGGATGTATTGAAATAATTAGTTTTAGGATCATAGTCGGTTGGAGTGGCGATGATGACATAATCAGCATCCCGGTAGGCTTCATTTTTATCTAATGTGGCATTAAAGTGTATTTTATCTGATTGCAAAAACTGCTGAATTTCCTTATCAACAATAGGAGATATCCGATCATTCAGCATAGCAACGCGTGACGGTAAAATATCTAATGCCACAACCTCATGATTTTGTGCGATTAGAAGCCCGTTTGACAAGCCTACATAGCCAGTACCGGAAATGGTAATTTTCATTTCATGCTCTCAGAATTAACTTAACTGTGAATCATGATGTTTTTAGCATCCTGATAAGAGTTAAAAGTTTTAACGCTACGTTGTAAGATGGTCAACGCAACGAAAAACAATTCAGAATTTCTTTATAAGAATAGCTGATATTTATTAAGTTAATATTAAGCAGTGAAATTTAGTCTATAAGATAATTGGCAAAAAAAAAGCCCGGTGCAATATACGCCGGGCCTCAATTTTATTGTTGGTTAAATCAGATTAATCCAGCCATTCAGTATGGAACACACCTTCTTTATCAATGCGCTTATAAGTATGTGCACCGAAATAGTCACGCTGTGCCTGGATCAGGTTCGCAGGCAGAACAGCGGCACGGTAGCTATCGTAATAGGCAACCGCAGCGGCGAAGGTCGGAACCGGGATACCGTTTTGTACTGCATAAGCAACGACATCACGCAGCGCCTGCTGGTAGTCATCAGCAATTTGCTTGAAGTACGGAGCCAGCAGCAGGTTAGCGATCTGCGGATCTTCGGCATAAGCATCGGTGATTTTCTGCAGGAACTGCGCACGGATGATGCAGCCAGCACGGAAAATCTTCGCGATTTCGCCGTAGTTCAGATCCCAGTTGTACTCTTCAGACGCGGCGCGTAGCTGAGAGAAGCCCTGAGCGTAAGAAACGATTTTGCCCAGATACAGCGCACGGCGAACTTTTTCGATGAACTCAGCCTTGTCGCCTGCTGGCTGCGCTTGCGGGCCAGAGAGAACTTTAGACGCGGCAACGCGCTGATCTTTCAGAGAAGAGATATAACGTGCAAACACAGACTCGGTTATCAGCGACAGCGGTTCGCCGAGATCCAGCGCACTCTGGCTGGTCCATTTGCCCGTACCTTTGTTTGCTGCTTCATCCAGAATCACATCAACCAGGTAGTTACCGTCTTCATCTTTTTTGGTGAAGATATCTTTGGTGATGTCGATCAGGTAGCTGCTCAGTTCACCGTTATTCCACTCGGTAAAAGTCTGCGCCAGTTCTTCGTTGGTGAGGTTCAGGCCACCTTTTAGCAGAGAATAGGCTTCAGCAATCAGCTGCATATCGCCGTATTCAATACCGTTGTGAACCATCTTCACATAGTGACCTGCGCCATCGGCACCAATATAGGTAACGCATGGCTCACCGTCTTCAGCTACTGCGGCGATTTTGGTCAGGATCGGTGCAACCAGTTCATAGGCTTCTTTCTGCCCACCAGGCATGATGGAAGGTCCTTTCAACGCCCCCTCTTCACCGCCGGAAACACCGGTACCGATGAAGTTAAAGCCCTCTGCTGAAAGCTCACGATTACGACGAATAGTGTCCTGGAAGAAGGTGTTACCACCATCAATGATGATGTCACCTTTATCGAGATATGGTTTGAGGGAATCAATAGCAGCATCCGTGCCTGCACCTGCTTTCACCATTAACAGGATGCGACGAGGGGTTTCAAGAGACTCGACAAACTCTTTCACCGTGTAATAAGGAACCAGTTTCTTACCCGGGTTCTCGGCAACAACTTCTTCAGTTTTTTCGCGGGAGCGGTTGAAGACGGAGACGGTATAACCACGGCTTTCGATGTTGAGCGCCAGGTTGCGCCCCATCACTGCCATACCGACGACGCCGATCTGTTGCTTGGACATTACATACTCCTGTCAGGTGTGGTCACCGCGACATACGCGGTTATGCTTGTAAAGCAGATAGTATCAAACAATTAGTAATCTATGTTAGAACTTACTCAAGCTAAGTGTTCATAAATAGAACAAACTAATTCTATTCAAAGAGGACTCATTGATTACATTTCGAATGTTTTTTTAGGACGCATCTTTTTTATCATAAAAAAGCTGCAGAGAAGTAATATGAAACTAATACACTCTACAAGCAGAATCGTCATAGCAGCACCTTTAACACCGTACTTCATTATTAAGAAATACATAGTTGGTATCGATGTCAAAATGCAAACATACGAAACATACAAACCCACTTTATAAAACCCCTGTGACTGAATTATTGCAGTTGTACCACCATTGATACATTTCACACATGCAACAATCAAGAACATCATTATCAAGAAATCATTATTAACATTAGAAATCAATACAAAATGACCCAGGTATTTTATTATAAAGAAATAAACTAATGAACTCAGCACGCCATATGCCACAATACATAACAGGAACTGAAACACCTTAGTAAAAGCATTTTTTTCTTGTAAGTTAATTCGGCAAAATCTTGCATAGGCAACTGTAGAAAATACAGAAGAAACCATAACCAGTGGATCAACCATCCTAAATATCTGGCCATATGCTGCAAGATCCCCTGGGGCAAATGTCTTGAGATAAAAATTATCTATACGGCTATAAATAATTACAACAACAGCTGTAAGACCTATACTTAATGTATATTTATATAAAGAAAGAATTGACATTAGCACATCAAAAGCTGACGTTCTAATAAACCTAAACTTGACACTAACGAATAGTTTTAGTGTAACCAGCGATACGAATAATAGTTCAACACACAGGTAATCCCATGCGTTAAATTTAACGTTTAAAAAATACTGAATAGCGAAGATCGTACACGTTGCAATAGATGCAATTGCGATCGGAAACGTGAGAGATTTATTGGAATTGAGAGATTGAAAATAGCTATTTGAGAAATTAAAAAATAAAGCAACAGGTAAGGCTAACACAATAGGAATATAGACATTATATTGATAACCCTGAACAAAAGAATACAAACAAAACAGTAGTAAAACAATTACTCCAGAAAGAATTTTTTGTGCAAACGTTACATTTAATAGTTTTATTTTATCTGTAGAATCATTATATTTTTTTATAACAAACAGATCCACACCAAAATCAGTAACCACCCGAAGGACTTCGAGAAAACCAACTAAAAAAATGAACTCTCCGCCTACATCTTCTCCTAAGGAACGAGTAATCAGAATTATTGCAAGTGTTTTAAAACCGAAGTAACATATTTTATTAAATAGCGAAAAAATGCCATCGGAGAAAATTTCTTTGATCATGTCATGCCTACTGGTGAGATTCTGGTCGAAAAATAAACCACTTACTGACCATGATAAATTTTATTTTTAACAAGTAATGGAGATATAAGAACAATCGGCAATGATTTTAGAAGAAAAGCCAATGGCAAAATCAGTTCACCACGAACAGCATAAAAAAATCCAGATATCATGGAGATGGCAACAAAGTTTATTATTATCCGTTGATTATTTAGTCCCCATTTAATAAAAAGCATCACCCCTGATAAATACAGTAAATAAATAATCACTCCCAAGTTTAGACTCAGCAACGATGACTCTAACAATCCTGAAGATGACAACGCAATACCAGAGGATACATCACCTAAAACAATTATTGAAAAATCTTTTGCGATTTGTTGATCATCAAGAAAACCAAGACCGCTTAGCGGTAATACTTGTGTGAATACCACAGCGGGATGAAGTTGATCCCATCCTGATGATTGCATATCAAACAAATTCTGCATCCCCCCAAGAGTAGAGGATAGCGAATCTAAAACAATGCCAATATAAATCATAAAATCGATTTGGTACCCTTCACGGAAATACGATACCATCGAGAAGCATAAAAAACCGGCGATGAGAAATATTGGTTTTGAGAGTTGCTTAAATAAATTTCTTACTCTATACTCATTAGAGTACATATATAGTATAAAAATACAAATCACTGAAAAGAAAAACTTATTACGTATTCCAATAGCTAAATCAGATGCAAGTAAAACAAATGCAATAACTTTAATGTAGGTCGGTGTTTTAAAATAAAAAGTGGACAATGACATTACAACTGCAAAACCACTAATAGCACGAATAAAAAATGGAACTTGGGATAGCAATTCTTCGCTTTCAGTATAAATTGCTAAATGCCCTTCTCCTGAATTCAATATAAACATAAGATAAATTAATATTTTGTATAATTGACACAGTGCAACAATAGAAAACAAAATATAAAATAAACTAGTTAAATATCTTTTTTCTTCTTTTATGACAGTCTCTGTTGTTTGCAAGTAAAGGATGGAATTGATCAACATCCCCCAGATACAAATTATTTCAAACCCATGATTTGCGTTTTTAAAATAGTAAAGATAAATCGATGGCAAACCAATAATCAAAGAAAAAACGAATGCAAAAAGTAAGGTTAGTGATAAATAGCGAACTCTATTAATATAATAATAGAACATCAAAACAACTAATAGCGCTGTAGATATAGTGGCTAAAATATCAATATACACTTGCGATACAAATGTATCCGCCCCTCCCCACAAGAAACATGAGGATAGTGAAAGAAATACAGAAAAATATATAGCCAGATGTTTAAACTGTATTTTATTGCACAATAATGAATAATATTGCTTATGCATAGTAATTAGCTTTACTAGTGAAGTAACTCATTTGAAAAATAAGAAACAGTTAATTTTACAATCTCTTATTCGGGATGAACGCAAATAAAAACACCAATGCTAAATATAAACAATTTATAAACAATCTATTACTGAGCGGTTAAATGACAAACCGCTCAAGAGTAGAAAAAAGTTTATATTTTTTTACAAAAGAGTAACTTTATGCAAAACTTCTAACACTAATTTTTCAGCTTTTATTATGTTATCTGCTTCTGCATAGCATCGCAATTCAGGTGCGTTGCCTGACGGTCGCAAATGGATTATTGAACCATCACTTAGTGTCAATCTTAACCCGTCAATTGTATCCACCGATTGTACATGAAGATCGACAAAGCCTATTCTTTCGATAAATTCTTGAGGATTTTCTTGAGCTGACGCGATAATGCTTTTGCTTTTGCTTGTTGCAAAATTTTGAACTCTATTTGAGTAGGTAAATCGTGGTGGCAACTCCGCCAAGAGTTTTGAAATAGTCACATTATTTTTTATAGCCAGTGCCAGTACCATTAAAGCAGGCAAAACAGCATCTCTTGTTGGAAGCGCTTTAATCATACCGCTGTTATAATTTACATCGCTACCTAAAAGATACCCACCGTTAGCCTCAAACCCTGCAACCCTATCAAAACTATTATTCAGAGAATCAAACGCTGAAATGACGTATGGTGAACCAATTTTAGTCAGCGTTACATGATTAAACCACCCGCAAGTCTGAATAACCGTATTACAACTTACAGGTACAGCTACCGCTTCAATATTCATTGCCTTTGAGCAAAATAGTCCTAATATATCACCCCGTAACCAAACGCCATTTTCGTCAGCAACCAAAGGACGATCGCCATCACCATCGGTAGAAAAAATCATATCGAGGTCATACTCAGATGACCAGTGTAAAGCTTTTTCTTCATCTTCTTTTGATACTGCTTCAGTATCAATAGGCACAAACTCATCACTTCTACCAATACTTACAACTTCAGCACCAAGCTTACTGAATATTTCTGAATAAAGATCCCGTCCCGCACTTGAATGTTCATAAATCCCGATACGTTTACCTTTAAATATATTTGAAAAAATTGAAGTGTTTCTCTCGATATAAGTATCAGCGGCACGCTTTGAACATTGTAATTCTGGCAATACAGTTACATCAGGATACTCTTTTTCAGCATGTATAATGCTGTTCTCATTTTCTTTTGAAATTTCCCCGTCTGGACGATAGAATTTCAAACCATTTCTATCAAATGGAATATGACTTCCAGTAACCATTATTGCAGGAATCCCATCGGCAATCGCTTGATTTGCCAAAGCTGGAGTTGGAATTACACCGTAGTAAATAGGTTTAATACTACATTCCAACAATGCTGCTGCGCAAGCTTGTGCCATAGCATAGCTGCTTGGGCGATTATCTATTGCGAGCGCAACCTCTTTAAAAGAAAAATCCTTCATCATTACATCGATAAAAGCATAAGTGAATGCAGCACACACGTTGGGTGTAAAATCTTTCACTAATCCACGAGCACCACTTGTACCAAATGCAATTCCGCTATTTTTAATTACATCATTGGTAATATTCATATAATTATTTATCCTCAACACGACCATATTTATCACTTAGGCGCACAATATCATCATCACCTAGATATACACCCGACTGAATCTCAATTACTTCTAATGGTATCTTTCCTGGATTTTCCAAGGTATGAACTGTGCCAATTGGTATGAAAGTTGACTCATTTTCAGTGACGAAAAAAGTGCGTTCGCCGCAAGTCACCTTTGCAGTACCAGCGACAACCACCCAATGCTCAGCTCGATGATGATGCATTTGTGTTGAGAGACATTCACCAGGCTTAACGGTAATACGCTTTACCTGATAACGGTCGCCACGTTCTACAGAATCATAACGTCCCCAAGGACGATAGACTTCGCGATGGGATATATGTTCGCTACGTTTTTGCTTTTTAAGAATTTCGACAATCTTCTTTATGTCTTGTACGTTGTCTTGCTGTGCTACCAGGAGCGCATCTTTAGTTTGAACTATAATAAGGTTATTAACTCCTACAGTGCTGATCAGTGAACCTTCAGAGTAAATGTAGTTGTTCCTGCTGTTATAGTTAATTACATCGCCATGCGATACGTTTTCATGTTCATCTTTCTCTGATATTTCCCAAAGTGATGTCCATGAACCGATGTCACTCCAGTCAGCATCAAGTGGAATAACTACACAATCCTGAGTTTTTTCCATTACCGCATAATCAATTGACTCATCGGGACATTCTGCAAAGACATCAGAATTTAATCTGATAAAATCTAGATCAGTACTAGCACTGGAAAGCGACTCTTTACACGCTGCTAAAATATCAGGGCGAAATTTTTTCAATTCATCTAAATATACGCTCGCCTTGAACATGAACATACCACTATTCCACAAATAGCATTTTTGTTCGAGATAATTTTTAGCCGTTTCTAAATCAGGTTTTTCGACGAAAGAATTTACTTTAAATACAGAGTTTTTAACTTGTTCGCCCTTTTTAATATAGCCATACCCAGTTTCAGGTTTGGTCGGGACGATGCCAAAAGTCACTAACTTATTGTCAACGGACTCTTGTTCTGCAGCTAAAACAGCTGCATGGAAGGCTTCAATATCCTGAATAGCATGGTCAGCAGCAAGAACCAGCATATGATGATCGCCATGGAGTTCTAGAGACTTTAGAGCAGCCAGCGCAACGGCGGGCGCAGTATTTCTACCTACAGGTTCTAGAATAATCTGGAAGTCATCCACACCGAACTGTCGCAATTGTTCAGCAACAATAAATCTATGCTCATTATTGCTAACAATGACAGGAGGCAAACAATTTAATCCATCAAGTCTCTTCAACGTTTCCTGGAGCAAACTATTTTCATTAATCAATGATAAAAATTGTTTCGGGTATAACGAACGCGAAAGAGGCCATAAGCGAGTACCAGAACCACCGGCCATAATAATTGGGATAATCATTTTATTTAACAGACTCCTTAATTTTCTGGATATATGGGCTCAATTTAGCTTCCCATGAAAAATTCTCACCGATAAACTTTTTCGCAACTAATGCTGTTTCGGTATATTTATCCAGATTTGTTATAAAATAATTTAATACACGTAAATATTCTTCTTTTGTATTGGCAACATAAATCTCCTTACCCTCCTCTGCTCCCAAGCCTTCAAAGCCTACAGTAGAAGAGATACAAGGTAATCCCAACGCCATATATTCAAGTACCTTATTTTGGATACCTGCCCCTAATCTAATAGGACATACACCAATATGCCCATCAGCTGCTGCATAAGTTATGCTATCAACTTCACCTGTGACAACAACGCCAGGCTGGCTTTCTAACCAACTCTTATCTTTATCTGTAATACGTCCGATGACCTTAAATTCAAAATTACCATGCTTGTTAAGAAATGGTAAAACTTCCTTGGTGAACCATCTCACACCATCCATATTTTGCAAAGAATATAAATTACCTATAAATACAAGGGTTATCTTTTTATCTTTAGCTATTTTTCGTTCTGAAAAAGGTAAGCTAACGGCATCAACACCATTTCCACAGACTAATACATTATTCGGACGGTCTGGATATAAATAATCGGAGTCAACCTGTGATACCAAAGTAGTCAAGCTGAACTTGTTATTTATAGTTCGCTCATATCGTTCGAGTCTTTTTTGTTCAAAAGAATATACAAATGTTTTTAAACTCAATAAAGATGCTTTTTCCTTTACTCGTTTATAATTAAGTGAAATGGCATCGGTCATCTCTAAAAAATTTATATCTTTATTCTCTTTCACATAATCACCAACCCTTATCAAATGTGAAAGAGTTGCAGAATGTTCAGGTAATAACTGCTTAAGTTTATCTTCAAATTCTTTAGATTTATAATACCCAATCTGTAGGGGAGTATTTGAAAACAAAGAGAATATGACATTTAAAATAGATTTTTTCTTTGAAAGATATACTCTGTGAACACTACTAAAAACTTCACGATCATATTCATAGTTGAGCTCTTCGCGTTTATCACACAGACTCAGCAACGTAAGATCATAATGCTTAGACAGTTCTTTACAGATCTTATAGATACGTAATCGATCCCCACCAATGACAGGAAACGGGAACCGTGGAGTCAAAACTAATATCTGTTTCTTATTTATATCAATATTACTCATAAATCTTTCTCAATTCATTTTCAAATAAAATATGTTCATGCAGAGCTTTCCTTTCGACACTGGGTGAATTATCTACCAAGTATGAATAGACTTCATAATACTCAGAATAGTAAGTATAAAAGAAAATATTCGAATCCTTTTGTTCGCGGAAAGCAGAGATCCGTGTGCATATAACATTTTTGCATGTGAGTTTTGCTTCAGCTAAAGTCCTTCCATACCCCTCGGCAAGCGAATGAGCCCAAACAATTTTAGAATTACAATATAGTTTGACGACTTCCTCTAAAGAAACAAAACCAATAATTTCAATTTCTTTATCTGTATCCCGCCCATCAATTAAGTCGTTAACCTTGCTAATACCATTCCCACAACCTAATATTTTTAATGGTATTCTTTCTTCCCTTGGGATTGAAAAATAATAGTCCAGAGCTGTGCCTAGATCCTTATTATCCCCTAAACCTGAAACTAGAAGTAAATATCCAAGATCTTTTATTTCGGTAACATTAGCAATTTTCTCAAATGAGAAAAATGGATTTGGGAGCAGGATAGATTCTATACACTTAAATAGCGATATTCTCTTAGATACTCGCTGAGTGCTTTGAGAAATAAATATTACTTTCTTTGCTAAAAAAGATGAAAAATAAATACAGACTTTCACATAAATGGCAGCAAGATTTCGTTTATTTTTCTTAAGACTAATGAAGTCATGAATTATAACAATTGCCTTACCTAATAACAAGTCAATGATGGAACTACTATTATAGGGATATATATTATACTTAGTTCTATAAAATATACCCATAATTGGTATTAAAAGCTGCTCTACTATTATAAAAAGAACATTCAGAAACCATGAAGGCAGCTTATGGAATGCTTTTGGACATGCAACATAAATAACCTGAACATTATTGTCTCTTAACTTTTGCACAAGTTCAGAAGTATAGATCGGTATTCCTCTTTTCAAAATACCATCAAAAAAATTATTTACAATTACTTTCATGTTTGCTCTTAAGTTTATTTCAGATATTATCAATAGTATAAAAATAGTCAGGATTATTATTTCTTATTTTGAGAACGCATCATATAAACACAATCTTACCACGCTACCGCCCCTGGCTTAACAGCTACCAGTGCACTAGCAAAATGCCAAAGATGTACCCCGCCCCGCTAGCTATCGCAAAGCTATCTTAAATTCAAACGCCAATTGTCTTACCAAATGCTGTCAGAAACAAGGATAAATCCAACAAAAAATAGATTAAACTTAGTAGGTTAACTCGTTGTTATTCTTTGTTTTAAAAAGAAAAACGACAGTAACATTCCTTTGTTTAAAGCATAGACGCCGGGATGTTAGCTGCCGCTATTTATCTAAATTATTGTTACATTGGCTTGGGATCTATTCCCCGAGCAACTTCTCAATGCTCTTACGGAACTTTGGCCCTTCCTTCAGGTTGCGCAGTCCATACTTCACAAACGCCTGCATATAGCCCATTTTTTTACCGCAGTCGTAGCTGTCGCCGGTCATCAGCATGGCATCAACGGACTGTTTTTTCGCCAGTTCGGCAATAGCATCAGTCAGCTGAATACGCCCCCATGCACCAGGTTGCGTGCGTTCAAGTTCCGGCCAAATATCGGCAGAAAGCACATAGCGACCAACGGCCATGATGTCTGAGTCCAGCGTCTGCGGCTGATCCGGTTTTTCGATAAATTCGACGATGCGGCTGACTTTACCTTCACGATCCAGTGGTTCTTTGGTCTGAATGACGGAGTATTCAGAGAGGTCACCCGGCATACGTTTTGCCAGCACCTGGCTGCGGCCCGTTTCGTTGAAGCGCGCAATCATGGCAGCAAGGTTATAGCGTAGCGGATCGGCGCTGGCGTCATCGATAACAACGTCTGGCAGTACCACGACAAATGGGTTGTCACCAATGGCAGGTCGTGCACATAAAATGGAGTGGCCCAAACCTAAAGGTTCGCCCTGACGCACGTTCATAATGGTCACGCCCGGCGGACAGATGGACTGCACTTCCGCCAGTAGTTGACGCTTCACGCGCTGTTCAAGGAGAGATTCTAATTCATAAGAGGTGTCGAAGTGGTTTTCGACCGCGTTCTTGGACGCGTGAGTTACCAGGAGGATTTCTTTGATCCCTGCAGCCACAATCTCGTCAACAATGTACTGAATCATTGGCTTGTCGACGATCGGTAGCATCTCTTTGGGAATCGCCTTAGTGGCAGGCAACATATGCATCCCAAGACCCGCTACAGGAATAACTGCTTTTAAATTCGTCATTATTTCATCCACCTGTAAAATGGTTGCTGAATTATAGCTTGTTCGATTTTTTTCGCCAGCATCAATTACCCTGAATTGATTACTGAATTACTTGTGATGTTACGCCGCTTCGTTGTGGATTGCAGTAGCATTGTTCCTAAGTATGGCTCCATTTTTCCAGGAATGGTCGCAAATCTACTCTCTCCGTTCTGGCAATCTAAAGTTAATCTTTTCCACATTAACAATATGGTGATTAACCCTGTCGATATCGACGGAGCTTTGCCCTCTTTCATTCACCGCATGAACATTTGCAAGAGACAGCAGTGTTTCTTTTTTCGCCATAAAGACGCCGCGAACGTCTTTGCGCATGTCGAAGTTCATGCTCAATGCGGGTGCAACAGAGGATTCCTGCATCACTTTGATATTTCGTATAAAAAGATGTTGCGGTTTGTTGTGTAACTCCAACGAGGCACGCTTCATCTCAATGTTAGTCAGTGCCACAAAGGAGACAGCATTCCCGGCAGAGATTTGGATACCGCGCAATTTGTAAGCAAGGTGGGTGTTATCCAGCTGAATATTATTCACTCGGAAATTTTGCGGTATCGAGAGATATTTGCCTTTAATTACCCCATAACCGATTAACATCCCGGCGCTATTAATCATTTCAATATTATCAATCACGAAATTGTCACAACCGTAAATAGCGACCGTGGCGTTATCAATACCTGCTTTCTTACTGAAATCCGGCGTGATATTGCGGGCTTTGATATTACGAATAACAAAATGTTTACCATTTTCAACATGGATCAGTTGTCGACAATCCGATCCCGTGATATTCGCCACGACAAAGTTTTTCACTGCCTGGTCTTCCGGGTAGTTATTATCATAAGTACTCCCCGCAAGGCCTATGCCGATTCCCCAGTTGATTTTGCCGTTGGTACAGTTGATGCGCTCGATGATGTGGTCGGAGATCAAAATATCACTGTCGTTAATCGCCACGTTCCATTCAATGGCGTCCCCCTGTAAGTCGCTGAACTTACAATTGGTGATGTTGGCACCGATAATCTGGTTATGAAATCCCTGACGTAAGATGGCGTAATTAGCGTGGCTAATGGTCAGGTTATCGATGGTCAGGTTACGCATAACCCGTTTGTTTTTGCCGCCGATATAAATCTGCGTTACCGGGCCGAAACCGCTCATCGCCAGCCCTTTGATGGTGCAGTCAGAACCACGCACATCCAGGGTGATGTTATGCATACTGCCGCCCTCCTCCCCTGTCACCTGGCTGCCGTCCTGTAAGACAAATCGCCCTCTGCCGTTGCCGCGCAGGCTTCCAAGGATGTGTAACGTTTTGCCGGGAGGGATGAAGATGCCGGTGTTGATATTGTCACAAACGAATCCGGCAGGCACGACGACTGTTTGTCCTTCGCTGAAGGCTTGTTTAAATGAGGCGATCCAGTCGTGAGGGTTGTAGTCGTTAATGTTAACGCTCTGTTGGTCGGGAAGTGCGCGAGCGAAAGGGGTATGGAGGAAGGCAAGCGCGGAGCTTGCCGTCAGGAAGGTGCGTCGGGAGAGTTTTTTAAATGGCATACGTTCTCCTCTATAAAGCTTGCAGCAAGCTGGCGAGTTCTCGATTAATCACCTGCTGGTTAAAATCGTGTTCGACTTTTTCGCGCGCTCGTTTGACAACCGGAGCCAGTTCGTCGGTGTCCAGTTGGCTAAATGCCGCTAGGCGTTGCGCCAGTGCGCGAGCATCATTCTCAGGCACCAGCCAGCCGGATTTATCGGCCTCAACCAGTTCTGGTATTCCGCTATGCAGAGTTGAAACAACCGGAATGCCGACCGCCATTGCTTCCATTAGCGCCACCGGAATACCTTCCATATCACCATCCGCACCTGTAACCGATGGCAAGAGGAAGACATCCGCGTCGTCGAGCATCGCTTTCACTTCATGGCTCGGTTTAAAGCCCGGCATCTCCACCACATCTTCCAGTTGATATTGTTCGATGAGGGTGCGCAGGCGTCGTTCCCACGGGCCAATGCCGAGAATGCGATAGCGAAATGCCACGCCCTGCTCTTTCAACTGACGGCAGGCTTCAATCGCCACATGCAGGCCTTTTTTCTCGGTTAAGCGTGCGACGGAAATGATTTCCAGCGGCGTTGCGGGTGCTTTCACCGGACGCGGGCTAAAGCGCGTCATGTCCACGCCCATACGCGATACGGCAATTTTTTCCCTCGGGCAGCCCATTTTTTGCAGCCTTCCGGCCCACAAATCACTTATCGGTAGCATCAGGTCGCCACGGCGGAACAGTTGCTGATATTCGGGAGTGTAGTGGTTGAGCACTTCCCGACTGGATATATCAATACCGTGGAAGATAGTGGCAATTTTGCCGCGAATGACACCCAATTCGCGTAGTTTTGCTGCGGTTACCCCCGCCGGGCCAAAATGAGCGATGAACACATCGGCATAAAATGGTGTTGCGACCTGGCCGCAAATGGCAGACAAAATCAGGTTCCGCGACTCGGCACCATAGCGTTTGAGGTTGAGCGCCTGCCAGGTATTTTTGCGATGAATGCCGCGTAAGGTCTGGCTGGCGCGGTGGCGCAGCTTCGCCACTTTGCCCGTAGGTTCGTCCTGTAACCAGCGGGTTCTGGCGGCAAGGTTGTATTTCGTCCATGCCGCGTGGGTGTTTTGTGTGTCGCCTTTTTGCAGCGCGACAATCTCCACCTCAAATCCCATATCAATAAACGCAGTGATTTGGTTGAGAACGAAGGTTTCCGACGACAGCGGAAATTTCAGTAAAAAGAAGCCGACCTTCATTTCACCTCCCCGATGCGTTCAAGCACAGATTGCACCATCTGCATTCCCGTCTGACGTTCGCGACTGACGGCTTCGTTAAGTCGCGCGTTCAGCGCCGGAAGTTGGCCTAAGGTATCCGCAACCATCGCTTGCAGGCTGCCGTCCAGTAAATGACGGATATCAATTGCCATCTCTGGCAGCCCCAGCTGCTGCATAATCCCGGCGGATTTATGTTCATAGTTGATGGCAATCGCCGGAGTGGCAAAGTTCATCGAGATAATGGCTGAGTGCAGGCGCGTACCGACGGTGAGTTCACTGGCACCGAGAATTTTGCCCATTTCCAGATCATTGAGTTCATCCATCACTACGTGGTAACGGGCAGGATCGCAGATGTGCTGGCGCAGATTGAGCGCCACCATGCGGTCGTCTTTGTTATAGCTGTCGATGCCCGTACAGGTGGAGAGCGCAATGACCTGATAGCCTTCGTCGAGAATGCGATTGACCACCCCGGCAAAGGCTTTTTCATACGCTTGTTGGGTGGTGCCGAGACGTTTGTCGAACGGTGCCAGTTCGCGCAGGGTAATTGCCACCGTTTTCTGTTGTGCGGCAACGTCCAGCCAGTGTTGAACGGCATAGCTGGCGGTGAAGTCTTCTGTGTGGTGATCGACCAGCCACGCGGTATCGACGCCATGTTCAACTTTTGCAGTGGAGATATTGCTGCGTTTCATCAAATCAAGGCTGACCGATTCGCGCAGGATCAGCGCATCGCAGTGACCAAAAACGTAGTTCGCCAGTTGGTTAAATTGCTCATCCTGGAAGGGGCCGACGCTGTGACCAATCATAAACAGCGGCTTTTTCGCCATAAATGTGCAAAGCGCATGTTCAAACTGTGGCACGCCGTAGAGATCGACAAAAAACGATCCGCCGACCTGAATAATGGCGTCGTAACCTGACAGCAGGCGCACGAAGTCAGTGAATCCCTGGGCGATGGCGATATTACGCAACTTGCCAGTGTCGGTGACGCGTGAGAGCAATACCTGATGCTGGTAGCGGCGACGGAGGACTTTTTTAACGCGCCCGACAACGCCCGCCACGCTGTTGTGTTGTTTCATTTGCAGGAACAGTGGATCGCCCATTACCGGGCGGTTGAGCAGCCAGGAAGAACTGACCGGATAGCGGCTCATCACGTCCACTTCGGCATGTGGATTGAGGATGTTGATGGCATCAAGTAAGCCGCGCAGGATGGCGCTGTCGCCACGATTGCCGCAAGTGTGGTTGCCCAGAATAAGTAATTTCATTTTTTCCTCATAAATTTGATGCCAGGTGAAGCTGCGTTTGTTTTGTTCGTTGCAGCTTTTTGCCTGATGCGACGCTGGCGCGTCTTATCAGGCCTACAAGACCCGAGCACAGAACCGTAGGCCGGATAAGGCGTTCACGCCGCATCCGGCATTCAGTGCCTGATGCGACGCTGACGCGTCTTATCAGGCCTACAGGTCCCGAGCACAGAACCGTAGGACGGATAAGGCGTTTTACGCCGCATCCGGCAACCATTGCCGGAACCGAAAACAACAACTCACCCCGCCCGTAAAAGCATTTTCATTTTTTCGCTGCGACAAAACTGACGCTTCACTTCCACCACCAGCGGATGGCGCGACAGCACAATCATCACTACAAACGCCAGCACGCCTGCGGCTATTTGCACCGCCAGCAGCATCCCCAGCGCCAGTTGCCCTTTCAGCACAATGCCCAGCGCATAACTGACCACCAGCGTCGGCAGCGAGAGATAAAACGGCAGCCATAAACTCAGGATGTACTGGCGATAACTGGAACCGAGCACCGGTTTAATCATCACGAAATAGCTCAGAATGGTGTTGATAATCTGCACCAGCAGGAAGCCAAGCGTGACGCCGATTGCGCCCGCCATCTGCCCACCAATAACAATCGCCGGAATAAACAGAAAGGTTTTGAATACGTTGAATTTAAAGCTGATATCGACCCGCGCTTTCGCCATCAGCAGCGAACCAATCGGGTTCCCCACTGAGCGCAGCAGCCCCACCACACACAGCAATTGCAGCACCGGAATAATGCTGTTCCACTTCTCACCAAAGACCAGCGGTACAAAGTTATTTGACACCACCATCAGCCCGAGCAGCGCCGGAAAGTTGATAATCCCCACCACCGACAGCAGCTTGTAGAAGTTGACGCGCAGCTTTTCGGTGTCGTCCTGAATTTTGGCAAACGCCGGAAACAACACGCGGGTGATGATGGGGTTCAGTTTCATCGGCGGCACAACGGCCACGTTGTACGCCAGGTTGTACCCCCCTGCCACACTCGCGCCGAGAATACGCGCCAGCACCAGCGTTGAAAGGTTGGTGTTGAGATAGTTGATGATGCTGTCCGCCGTCAGCCAGGCACCAAAGCGTAAGTTCGGTGCCACCGACGCCAGCGAGAAATGCAGACCGGGGCGATAAATTTTGCGGCCAAAGTAGCCAAACAGCAGCGTTCTTACCGCACTATTGACCAGATAACCGAGGATCGCGGTCATCGCCAGCGGCCAGAAATGGGCGCTAACCACCGTAAAAGTGAAGCCCGCCAGCACCGCGCTGGTTTCGATCATGCCGATTTTGTTGAACTCCAGCTCCTTCTGCATCAACGCGCGGAACTGTTGCCCGTGGGGGATCACCACAAACGCCAGCGACAATGTTTTAATCAAGGGTGCCAGGTCCGGGTTATTCAGCATGTCACCAATGAGATCACTCAACAAAAACACCGCCACGCACACCACAAGCCCCAGCCCAACGTTCAGCCAGTACAGCGTGGTGAGTTCAAGGTGGCTGATTTCTTTTCGCTGAATAATGGAGTTAGCGATACCGAAGTCAGAAAGCGTATCTGCCAGCGCGATGATCACCAGCGACACAGTCAGCAGGCCGAACTGGTGGTTGTCGATAATCCGCGCCAGCACGGTCATCTGCACCAACCCGAGGCCGATGATGATCACCGTGGCAATCGCCGACCACTTCGCGCCGCTGATGGTTTTTTCACGTAAGCTCATATCAATATGCCGCTTTGTTAACGAAGCCCTTGAACACCGTCAGGAAAACGATTTTGATATCGAACCAGACGCTCCATTCGCGGATGTACTCAAGGTCGAACTCGACGCGTTTTTCCATTTTCTCCAGCGTGTCGGTTTCGCCGCGCCAGCCGTTAATCTGCGCCCAGCCGGTAATGCCCGGTTTCACCTTATGGCGCAGCATGTAGCCTTCAATGAGCTGGCGATACTGTTCGTTATGCGCCACCGCATGCGGACGCGGACCGACAATCGACATCCCCCCGGTCAGCACATTAATAAACTGCGGCAATTCATCCAGCGAGGTGCGGCGTAGAAAATTCCCCACTTTGGTGACGCGCGGATCGTTCTGCGTCGCCTGAGTCACCACTTTGTCGTTCTCCATCACTTTCATGGAACGGAACTTCCACACTTTGATCGGTTTGCCGTCCATGCCGTAGCGAGTCTGGCGGAAAATAACCGGCCCAGGTGAACTGAGTTTCACCGCCAGCGCAATGCAACACAGCACCGGGGAGATCAGCAGCAGGATAAGCGTCGCCAGCACAATGTCTTCCGCACGTTTGAGCAGGCGGTTAACCCCGGAAAGCGGTGTGTCGTAAAGCGGCACCACCGGTACGCCGTTCATCTCTTCGATACGGGAATGGAGAATGTTGAAGGTAAAGACATCGGGGATCAGCAGCACCGAACAGGTGGTGTCCGCCAGTTGATGGACCAGTTTTTTCACGCGCGCGCCGTCGCACATCTGCATCGCGATATAGACGTTATGAATCTTGCCCGCTTTTGCATCCTCTACCAGCTGTTGCAGATTGCCCGCCCAGTCGTTAGAAACGCCGCCCGGTTTTGGGTCGTGGTATACGCCCACCACTTCAAACCCTAACCACGGCTGATTACGGAAGCTCTCCATCAGCATTTGTCCGGCGGCTAAATCCCCCGCTACGGCGACCATACGCTTGTTATAGCCATGATTACGCAGCCAGCCCGCCCCAATGCGAATACATGAACGGCAAACCACCAGTCCGATGCTGGTCAGCCCATACCACGCCAGCCAGATTTTCAGTTGCGTGTCGAAATCATTGTTGAACGCCACCAGTCCGGCGCTGAAAATCACGCTTAAGGTCCAGTTTTGTAGCAGCAGGGCAAATTCTGTCGCTGCCCGAACACCTCGCCATGAGCGATAAAAATCGGTGATGCCACCCAGCATCTGGAACACCACCAGCGTAATCAGCGCCACCAACAGGTGCATGTAGAGGAATGACAGGCCGCTCACTTCGCAAACCAGCCATAGTCCGGCAAACATGATGGTGATATCTGAAAAGCGTTGCACCATAGAGATTAACGATGCATTGGTTTTCGCTCGCTCGCGCTTTTTTAGATTTGTCATCGTTGTTCCTGTTATTAGCCCCTTACCCGCAGTGGGGTAAGGGAAGATCCGACATTACTCGTTCAGCAACGCCAGCAGAGTTCGCGTTCGCGCTTCCATCAGCGGCACATCACCGCGCGATTCCACATTCAACCGCACCACCGGTTCGGTGTTGGAGGAGCGCAGATTAAAGCGCCAGTCGGCAAAGGTCATGCTGATGCCATCGGTGCGATCCACCGCCAGCGCCTCGCGGCTAAAATGCTGTTCGACGCGGTTAATCGCCTCAACGGGGTGCGCCAGTTTGCTGTTGATCTCACCGCTTGCCGGAAACGCTGCCATCCGGTCGCGCACCAGTTCGCCCAGCGTTTTTCCTTTCAGGCACACCAGTTCGGCGACCAGCAGCCACGGGATCATGCCGCTGTCGCAGTAAGCGAAATCGCGGAAGTAATGGTGAGCGCTCATTTCGCCACCATAGATGGCGTCTTCCTTGCGCATACGTTCTTTAATAAAGGCGTGTCCGGTTTTCGACATTACCGGCGTGCCGCCAGCAGCAGTCACCACATCAACGGTGTTCCAGGAGAGACGTGGATCGTGGATGATCTTCGCGCCAGGATTTTTTTCGAGGAACGCTTCTGCCAGCAGGCCGACAATGTAGTAGCCCTCGATAAACTGCCCTTTTTCGTCAAACAGGAAGCAGCGGTCAAAATCGCCATCAAAGGCAATGCCCATATCCGCGCCGTGTTTGATGACCTCATTGCGGGTGTCGTCGCGGCATTCCGGCAGCAGCGGGTTAGGAATACCGTTGGGGAAATTGCCGTCCGGCGTGTTGTGCACTTTGATCAATTCCACAGGTGCGCCGAGGGCTTTAAAGCGGGCTTCAATGGCGTCAACTACCGGACCCGCTGCGCCGTTCCCGGAGTTAATCACCAGCTTGAGCGGCGTGAGGTTTTTGACGTTGATATAACCGAACAGGTGATCAACGTAAGCATCACGCAGATTGATTTGCTGATAGCGACCGCGTTTGGTTTCATCGACAGGAGGGAAGTCATTGGCTTCTGCCAGACGCTGGACGTCGCGCAGTCCGGTATCGCCGCTGATCGGGCGAGCCCCTTCGCGTACCAGCTTCATGCCGTTGTAATCCATCGGATTATGGCTGGCAGTGACTTCGATGCCGCCATCCACGCCGAGATGGAACGTGGCGTAATAGATCTCTTCGGTGCCGGACATGCCAATATCCAGCACATCGACACCCGCATCCTGTAAACCTTTTGCCAGCGCCAGTTTTAAGATTTCGCTGGTGAGGCGGACATCACCGCCTAACACAATGGTTTTCGGTTTGAGAAATTCGCCATAGGCACGCCCAATACGCCAGGCAATATCTTCATTCAGTTCTTCGCCTAATTTCCCGCGAATATCATAGGCTTTAAAGCAGGTTAATTTTTTCATGTCGTTACCCTTTTTCAGGCAATAGTTGGCCCTGACCGAAACGGCCAATTTTGTTTTTGTCGTTATTTACATCGCGGTTTCGCATTCATTGCCTGATGCGACGCTGCCGCGTCTTATCAGGCCTACAAACCCGAACCGTAGGTCGGATAAGGCGTTCACGCCGCATCCGACAAACTGCGCCTGATGCGACGTTTACACCCGCCCGTAGCGATCCGCGAAGCGCACCACATCATCCTCCTCGAGATAAGAGCCGGAGCGCACTTCAATTAAATCGAGCGGAATTTTCCCCGGGTTTTCCAGGCAATGCGTCGCCCCCAGCGGAATATAAATGGACTCGTTTTCACCAAGCAGTTTGATATCACCATCAATGGTGACTTTTGCCGTTCCCGCGACCACTACCCAGTGTTCCGCGCGGTGATGGTGCATCTGTACCGACAAGCCCTCGCCCGGTTTCACGGTGATGCGTTTCACCTGGTAGCGGTCGCCCGCGTCGATAGAGTCATATTTGCCCCACGGACGATACACTTCGCGATGTACCCGATGCTCATGGCGACCATCGGCTTTGATCTGCTCGACCACTTTTTTCACATCCTGCACCGCGTTACGGTCAGCAATCAGCACCGCATCTTTGGTCTGCACCACTACCAGATCTTTCACCCCGACGGTGGTGACCAGGCCAGATTCGGCGTACACATAGCTGTTTTCAGTTTTGTGATTAATCACATCGCCGTGGCAAACGTTGCCCTCGGCGGTGTGGGCGCTAATCTCCCATAAAGAGGACCAGGAACCGACATCGCTCCAGCCCGCATCCATCGGCACCACAACGGCATCTGCCGTACGTTCCATGACCGCGTAATCCACCGACTCTTCCGGGCAGGCCAGAAACGCTTCTTCATTCACGCGAATAAAATCGAGATCCGGATCGACGGCGCTCATCGCTTTTTCACAGGCGTCGAGAATATCCGGGCGATATTTTTTCAGTTCTTCGAGATAGCGTCCGGCGCGGAACAGGAACATGCCGCTGTTCCAGTAATATTCGCCGCTTGCCACATAGGCCTGGGCGGTTTCCAGATTCGGTTTTTCGACAAACTGCGCCACTTCAAAGGCCACCGTATCCTGCTCGCCCGCAGATACTTCACCGCGACGAATATAGCCATAACCGGTTTCTGGTAGATCCGGCACAATGCCGAAGGTCACCAGCTTGCCCGCTTCGGCATATGGCATGGCATTACGCACGGCGGCACGGAACGCGTCTTCATCGGCAATCACATGATCCGCCGCCAATACCAGCATTAACGGGTCGCTCTCCGGGCTATGACGTGTTGCCGCCAGCGCCGCCAGCGCAATGGCAGGTGCCGTGTTTCGCCCTGCCGGTTCGAGAATAATGTTCTCGGTAAGTTTGTTCAGTTGACGCAGCTGTTCCGCGACAATAAAGCGGTGCTGCTCATTGCAAATCACCACCGGGCTTTCGCACTCCACGCCGTTCAGGCGGCAGATGGTGGTTTGCAGCATGGTGAGATCGCCTTTCAGGCATAAAAACTGCTTGGGGTAAAGTACGCGGGAAAGCGGCCATAAGCGGCTACCGGAGCCACCTGCCATCACAATTGGATAGAGTTTCGACTGCGCCATAATTATCCCCGAATATCATTTATAAATTGACGTAACACGTTCTCTTTATCGAGTGTGCGTTCGGCATATTCACGTGCCACTGTGTTGTGTTTGGGCAGCAGGAGCGCCTGACGGATCCCCGCCACCAGCGCCTCGACCGATTCCGGTTCTACGCAAACCGCAATGCCCGGAAAGGTTTCGCAAAGCTGCCCCAGTTCTGTGTGGGCCTCTGCGGTAATCACCGCGTTACCGCCTACCGCCAGAATATTGGTCAGTTTCGACGGCAATACGGCATCTGCCGCGCCGCGTTTTTGCACCACCAGATGGCAATCGCCCATCTTCAGCAGTGCGGGTAAAGCGTCATACGATTGCAGCGGGAAGAATTGCATGTTGCGCAGTCCACGCTGCTGCGCCATTTTTTCCAGCCGCGCTTTGCCGCCGCCCTGCCCGACAATGGCAAAAATCAGCGGTTCATCGCGCAGACGATCGGCAGCTTCAATAACGTTTTCCAGCCCCTGCTTTTCACCAATATTGCCGGAGTAAAGAATGATTTTTTTGTTATCCGGCAGGCCAAGCTGGTTACGAAGGGCATCAACATCGGCGTCTGCAACATGCCGAAAACGGGCAATTTCCGACCAGTTGGGGAAGAAGATGACGTTATCCGCCGCCACGCCTTTTTCGATGGCTTTATTCATCATCGAACGCGAAATCGTGGAGACGTTATCGACGTTATGCAGTCCGCTACGTTCGAACGCCGTTGCCAGCTGTGCCACTTTGCCGCCTTTGCCTTTTCCGGCAAGGCCCAGCCCCAGCATGGCGTCTACTTCGTAATCCTGAATATGCAGCACGGTACGCGCACCAGAGAGTTTCGCCAGCAGGCGCATTCCCGGCGTGCAAAACAGCGTTGGCACCACGCCGATAATGCGATCCGGCTTCCAGCGACGTTGCGCCATCAACGGGAAAAAACTGCTGACGGCAAAACTGCCGAGATGCAACAGGCGTTTCAGGGTGCTCGGCTGTTTTGGCACGTACAGCGGGCAGCGCCACACCGTGGCGGCCCCCTCTTCTCGTTTGTAGCGCCAGGCGGAATAGTTCTCACCCACCTGCCATTGCGGGTAGTAAGGCGGTGCGGTAATGACCCGCACCTCATGACCTTGTGCCGCCAGCCATTCCACCATCTCGCCGGTGTATTTGCCGATGCCGGTTAACTCCGGCGAGTAGTTAATGCCGTAGACCAGTATTTTCATAATCCGGGTACTCCGGCACGCTTCTCAGCGAGAAAATAGGCGCGGCTGTTAGCGTGAACATTGTCACTGGCGAGCAGTGCGTCCGGCGTCAGCCAGCGGTAATCGTCATGCTGCTCATCCGGCAGTAACAGCTCTTCTTCCACTACTCTGAAGCGAAAACCGAGCACCACATAGTGAGTGGTGAAATCCGTGCCGGAGAAGTTATCGTCATAAAAGTGCTGCCAGACACCGTAAAACTGGCCTGCTGTTATCGGCAGACGCAGCCCCAGTTCCGCCATCGTCAGCCGCTCAAATGCGGCTTCCAGCGTTTCGTCTTTCTGCACGCGCCCTCCCGGCACAAACCAGTAACCCTGCGCCGGGCGGTTGGTTCTTTTGCCAAGCAGAAACTCGCCGCGACTGTTCTCGACAATAAAGTCGAGAGAGACAAGCGGAGTGGAGCGCACTACCGTGGCAAAGTCTTCCTGACGTAAAAACATCATTACCCCCGAAAGCGGTCTTGATTCTCAAGGAACCACTGGTAAGTGCTGGCAAGCCCCGCTTCCAGTGAGATTTCGTGATACCAGCCAAGCTGATGCAGGCGCGTCACATCCAGCAGTTTGCGCGGCGTACCATCCGGTTTACTGGCATCAAAAACCACCCGACCTTTGTAACCCACCACTTTGGCGATGGTTTGCGCCAGCTCGCGGATAGTGCAGTCAACGCCCGTGCCGACGTTAATGTGTGACAGCATCGGCTGGGTGGTTTCCAGCCAGACTTCGTGCGCCAGCTCCATCACATGAATGCTCGCCGCCGCCATATCATCGACGTGCAGAAATTCACGCATCGGTGTACCGCTGCCCCACACCACCACGTCCGGCGCATTCTGTGCCGTCGCCTCGTGGAAGCGACGCAGCAATGCTGGGATCACATGCGAGTTACTCGGATGGAAGTTGTCGTGCGGCCCGTACAGGTTGGTCGGCATGACCGAGCGGTAATCGCGTCCGTACTGGCGGTTGTAAGATTCGCACAGTTTGATCCCGGCGATTTTGGCAATGGCATAAGGTTCGTTGGTCGGCTCCAGCGTGCCCTGCAACAACTCGCTTTCTGCCATCGGCTGTTTTGCCAGTTTCGGGTAGATGCAGGACGATCCGAGAAACAGCAGTTTGTTCACGTCGTTCTGATGCGCAGCGTGAATGATATTGCTCTCAATCATCATGTTCTGGTAGATGAAATCCGCCGGATAGGTGTTGTTGGCAACAATGCCGCCCACTTTCGCCGCCGCCAGATAGACCTGGTCAATACGTTCGCTGGCAAAGAAATCATGCACGGCGCGGCTGTCCAGCAGGTTCAGCTCGTCGCGGGTGCGTAATACCAGTTCCACATCACCGCGCTGTTCGAGCTGACGCCTGATGGCGGAACCAACCATCCCACGATGGCCAGCGATAAAGATTCGTTGTTTACGCATGTTTATGACTCCAGCGCGATCGCCACGTCGTAGCCGTGAGATTTCAGCAGAGAGTGTTTTTTCGCCGCTTCGAGGTCATTAGCCACCATTTCAGACACCATCTCTCTGAGGGTGATTTCCGGTTTCCAGCCCAGTTTTTCGTGCGCTTTGGTCGGGTCGCCGAGCAGCGTTTCAACTTCTGCCGGGCGGAAGTAACGCGGGTCAACGGCGATAATCACATCGCCCGGTTTAACGCCCGGCGCATCATGCCCGGTGACGGAAACCACAATGCCCTTCTCTTCAACGCCCGTGCCTTCAAAGCGCAGTTTGATACCCAACTGTGCCGCCGCCATTTCTACGAACTGACGCACGGAGTACTGAACGCCGGTAGCAATTACGAAATCTTCCGGCTGTTCCTGTTGCAGCATCATCCACTGCATTTTTACGTAGTCTTTGGCATGGCCCCAGTCACGCAGGGAATCCATATTGCCGAGGTACAGGCACGACTCCAGCCCCTGGGCGATGTTGGCGATTGCGCGGGTGATTTTGCGGGTAACGAAGGTTTCGCCGCGGCGCGGGGATTCATGGTTGAAGAGAATACCGTTACAGGCATACATGCCGTAGGATTCGCGGTAGTTAACGGTGATCCAGTAGGCATACAGTTTGGCGACCGCATACGGAGAGCGTGGATAGAACGGCGTGGTCTCTTTCTGCGGAATTTCCTGCACCAGACCATACAGTTCAGAGGTGGAAGCCTGATAAAAACGGGTTTTCTTTTCCAGACCGAGGAAGCGGATCGCCTCGAGCAGGCGCAGCGTACCCATCGCATCGACGTCTGCGGTATATTCCGGTGACTCAAAAGAAACCGCAACGTGGCTCATTGCCCCCAGGTTGTACACTTCATCCGGCTGTACTTCACGCAAAATGCGCGTCAGGTTGGAGGTATCACTCAGGTCGCCATAATGCAGATGGAATTTCGGGTTGCAGGTGTGCGGATCCTGATAAATGTGATCCACGCGCTCGGTGTTGAATGACGATGCGCGACGCTTAATACCATGCACCTCGTAACCTTTTTCCAGCAGAAACTCTGCCAGGTAAGAACCGTCTTGTCCGGTTACACCGGTGATGAGAGCGACTTTTGACATGTCTTATTCCTCTGTATTTTTTGAATTTATTCAGTTTCAACGCGTTCGCGTATCACCACTGCGGGATTCCCCCGGCAAACCACATTTGCCGGAAGCGATTTAAAAACACTGCTTCGCGCACCCACGACGGTGCCGTTGCCGATCGTGACGCCTGGGGCAACAAAAACATCGGTTGCCAGCCAGCATTTCTCGCCAATCACAATAGGCGTGGCGTTAATGGTGAAATGTTGACTTGCATGGTCGTGGCTCCCGGTGCATAAATAACTTTTCTGCGATATCACCGAATGTGCGCCAATGGTTATTTCACCGAGGGTATATAAATTGACCTCATCGCCGACCCACGCGTAATCACCTAAGGTTAATTTCCACGGATAGGTAATTTTTACTGACGGACGAATAACTACGTTTTTTCCTATTTTTGCGCCGAATAAACGTAATAAAAAAGCCCGCCAGCGATACAATACTTGTGGCGACCAGGCAAATATTGTTGCCTGTACCGCCCACCACAATTGCACTTTAATAGCATTGCTGCCCCGGAACCCTTTCGGTACCGAGAAACCGCTTAAATCTTGCATCGTTTTCCCTTATATTCAGCTTTTGTTATATAAGGCTTTCGTCTTTGAGGTAGTACGCTGGCGTAAATGCCAGGATAATTCTGCCCAGAAGCCAGGCACATGTAATATTTGCCGTTGGACTTTTTTGGCGTCAGCACACAATTCCATATTATTGGTGGTTGATACCCCACCCATAGAAAATTCAGACACCAGGCCATTGAGTTTTTTAAATGCATAACCGGCTCTATACATTTTGGCCGCCAGCGCGTAATCGGAAGAAACTTTATATTCCAGGTCATAACGCCATTTCTTCAAGCCGGATACCGGGAAAAATATCGCCTGATGACTGGCGGGTAGGCTGTGATAAATATACCAGCCCGGTTTGGCGCTACGTTTAATTTTATGCCCGTCGCCAAAATCCAGCAGCGCATCGCCGGTGATCATCACGTTATCTTTTTGCACTTTTAACTTACGGATAAAATTTGCGGCATCCTGATGAAAAATATCGCCCGAGTTGAGAAACAGCGCGAACTTGCCTTGTGCCATCGCAATGCCCTTGTTCATGGCGTCGTAGATACCGTTATCTGGTTCGCTGACAAAGCGTAGGTTATAGATACCATTGAGATTTTCCAGGTACTCACGGGTGCCGTCATTGGAACCGCCATCGACAACAATCCATTCGAAGCTGATATCGTCCGCCTGCGCCAGATGCGCCAGCGAGGCATGTGTTTTGACTATCCCTTCGAGGTTACGAAACGCGACAGTGATTATGCTAAGCAACATGTTCTTATTCTTACCTCGTAATATTTAACGCTTTTCGCAAAATAAACGGACAGACGATTAAAAATGCATATTCCGGGCTAAATATCGAACCGGTAAAAAACAGCGATACCGGAGTGAAAAGATATAATTGCACGCGAAAATTGCGATTATCACCAAAAGCGTTGATCATCATTTTTATCACTTTCCCCATGTACCACAGCGATAAAAACACCGCGAACCAGGAAAAATAAATAATCAGCAGATACAAACCATTGTCTATGGTTTTTCCGACATCCGCACCGTTAAATATTCCGAATGATGCGACATATTCATAAAGTGAGCCAAATCTGACTACACCGTCAATATGGGTCAAAGAATAACCGACCATCACCAGCGGACCGACAATACGATAATACGATGACGATCCTTCCGTACCTAAATCGCCCAGACGGGTGGAAATATAAGGAAATGCAATTACCACACCAACCAGGAATACAGCCAGAGAAATCAATGCTAACGGTAACTTTTTCTTAATCGCCTCTTTATTCAGATATTGAAATGCCCACTCCAGCAAATAAAACAGGATAAAGGTCATAACCCCTGAAAACGATCCGGATAATATTATCCCTGCGAGAATCATAGCATCGGTTTTAGGGGTTTTGATACCAAACTGTTTGATGCTGAGCCAAATTGAGATTAATGCCAGAGCGAAAAATGCCGGTTCGAAATAAAGTGCTGTCGTGCGCTTGCCGCCGAATTTGATGAAATTCAGCACATAGCTGTTGCTGTAAATCAGATATTTCGAAATCGACTCCATAATACTGCTGCCACCGGTGAGGATAATTTGCGCCATCTCCACCGCCGCCAGCGCCACCACCAACCCGACCACCAGATAAAAAAAGCGTAATATCTTGCGGTGGTTGTGGGGCGAAATCGTTTTAAAGCGAATACTCCACACCATGCCAATAATGATCACAATATAGACAAACAGCATGGTTGAAGTGACGTATTTACTGGCATCCAACGACTGACCAAACAGGTAGTTAAACGCCGTGAGTCCCGCGCCAATCCCTAAGGCAATCATCAATTTTTTAACGCTGATGCGTTCTAAAAACAGCAGTAACAAGACAGGTAAAAAAGTGACGATGGTGATGGGGAAACTTTCGCCAAGCTGGGCGATTTTGACGTTAACCAACAGGTAAATCAGCGGCAGCAGCAGGTAGCTACAGATTCTGATAGAAGTTGACATACTCCTCCAGCATCTGTTGTCCACTGTAGGCGGCGCGGCTGCGTTGGCTGAACTCAGCCAGCGTGGTACTAAATATCGCCTGCGCGATTTCCGGTTTGCTTAACTGCACCAGTTGCAGCACGTCTTCTTCGCTGACGGTTTTACCGCCGGATTTTTGCAACACTTCCCGCGCCGCGTCGCTATGGGTGGCAATCACCGGCACGCCAATCGATAGCGCCTCACACAAAATCAGCGGGTAGTTATCGACGCGAGAACTGAATACCAGCGCATCCATCTGATTGAGCGCGCTCATCAACTTGCGCTTGTCAGTTTCAAAGCCGTGATTAACCACGTTGCCAGCGGTGAACGGCGAGAACTTACCAAAGGTATGCAGTTCGATTTTGTCGCCCAGCGCCATCATCTCGCGTACCAGTTGCTGGTTAGTTTTGCCGTCGTAACGCAGATCATGCGCCACCACCGCGATTTTCGGCTTGCCCTGGGTTTCGCGCACCGGAGGCAAGTCCGCCAGAATCGCTTCGGTTGCCATATCAATGCCATTATTGATAATCCGGCAACGCCCTGGACCGTACAGACTATTGAAAGCATCAGCCACATGCTGGCTGGGGGAAATAAACTGACAGCCCAGCGCCAGCATCTCACGGAATAACTGGCGTTTGCCCGCCACCAGCTGGTGTGCGCGATCAATCTTCACCGGCGGATAATTATTTAAGGTCGGGCATTTCTGGCAGCCCTTTTTCCAGCCTTCACAACCGTCGGTAAAGGCGCAGCGTCCGGTAACGCTCCAGTGATCGTGTAACGTCCAGACCAAAGTGATATCCGGTTTGTGGTTTTTCACTTTTTCGCAAAAGCGCACCACGCTCTTAAGATTCAACCAGTAGCTGTGCAGCACATGAAAATGCAGGACCACCGGACCCGGTGTGCGAGTAATGGTGCGATATAACTCATTGAAATTGCCGAACAGATCGCGATTAAACAGACGAAACAGGGCAATGTTCGCCATCGCGGTCATCCGCGGCGTATGTTTGATGACCTGCGGATAGTTCTGATGGCTGACGCTCTCTTTGCCGCCTTTGCCGTAGCCGTAGACAAAATGTGACGCCAGCCCCTGTTGCAGCGCACGCTGGTGGAGATCTAACGCCACACCTGCCGCCCCGCCTTCCGCCAGTCGCACATTAAATTGCAGAATATTCATTTAATTACCTTCACTCGCGCTTTTTCTCCCACCACCAGCGCGTTGTCCGGGACAGAGTCGAGCACCACGCTGCCCGCGCCCACGGTGACGTTGTTACCAAGCGTGATATCACCAAGAATAATGACGTTGGCACCGAGTTCGACGCCGTTGCCAATGTGTGGACATGCCATGTTATCGGCACCACGATTGCCGATAGTGACGCCGTGGCGAATGGTGAAATCATCCCCCGCTACCACGTTTTTATTGATCACTACGGCGTAACCGTGATGGATAGTGAAACGGCGACCAATGGTTGCGGAGGCCTGGATTTCATAACCGAAAAAGCCTTCGGTGATAATGCGATACAGCACCAGCAGCGGAGCCGCCCACAGATTGTTGAGAACGTTCTTTTTGCGCCACACTGAACAAAAATGGGCGACGCGATAGGCAAGCACCATGCAGCACGGGCGTAAACTCCAGCTGTTGGCGCGCAGATCTTCCAGCATCCTTAACGCCCCCGTATTCCTTCAGCCAGACGTTTGCCGTTACGCACCGATAGCAGCGTCAACAAGGTGCGCCAGGTCATGCGTTTATTGCGGATCTGGTAGAGGGTAAACAGCTGATATTTTTTGCTGGCGCGGTCAAATTTGTCTTTGTGCTTGCGGTAAAAGTGGAAGTATCCGGAGAATTTTTTCGGTGACGAGGTGATCTGCATTTCGCCGTGATTGATATGCAGGATCTGCGTCGCCTCTTCCACTTTCCACGGTTCGCCATACTCCACCACCATCCGCAGGAAGATGTCGTAATCCTGTGCCGCTTTCAGTTCGGTATCAAACAAACACTCTTTGAAACGCCACGCCCAGGTAAAGACCTGATTGCCAATGATATTCCGTTTATAGAACAGGCGGCGTGAATACGGCGATTTGGGATACAGTGGCAAACTTGCTGGTTGGGAATAGACTTCGCCCTGGCAAACGTAGTCGTTAGCGTACAAAAAGGCGTGTGTGACCAGTTGCTGTTTATGGGCGAGGAAGACGCTCAGGCGGTTGGGCGTCCATTCATCATCATCATCGATCCCGGTGATGTATTCCCCTTGCGCCAGCATAATCGCCTGGTTACGTACCGCGCACGCCCCGCTGTTTATGTCGTTGTGAATGTAAGTAATACGCGGATCGTTGAGGGCGGTGACGTACTGTTGCAGCTGTTCCCAGGAGGTGGAGCAATCATCCACGATGATCATCTCCCAGTTGTTGTAGTCCTGGCGCAGGACCGATTTTATCGCCCGAATCGCCAGTTGTTGGCGATTCCAGGTCGGCATATAGATTGAGATCAGCGGATTGTCTTTCATAGGTTGTTCTCCCGACTTATGAGCTGGTTTGCTTGCCGGATGCGGCGTGAACGCCTTATCCGGCCTACGGGGCGGTGCGAATGCAGGCGTCGTTATTTCGCATCCGACTTATATTCGTATTCGTAATAGCCATAATCCTGATACGCGCTGGCGCGGCGGAAGATGGAGTTCAGAATCACCCCTTTCACCGGAATACCGTTTTGCTCAAAGCGGCTCAGACTGGTTTCCACTTCTTTCAATGTGTTGACCGCATAACGCGCCACCATTAACGTGGTTCCGACATGACGACCAACAATTGCCGCATCGGTCACTGCCAGAATCGGCGGCGTATCAATCAACACCAGGTCGTAGTTTTTACTCGCCCAGTTCACCAGTTCGGCAAAGCGTTCGCTCATCAACAGTTCAGAAGGATTTGGCGGTACCTGACCGCGCGGGATCAGGTCAAATTTGGCAATAGAGGTCGGTTTAGCAGCGGTAGTAATATCGCCCTGACCAATCAGAATTTCCGACAGGCCATTGACGTTATTGGTGCCCAACAGCTCGTGGGTATAACCTTTGCGCATATCGCAGTCGATCAACAACACGCGTTTATTGGTCTGACTGATCACCGCCGCCAGGTTGGCGCAGACAAAGGTTTTACCGATTGACGGGCTAACCCCGGTCATCATCAACACATTGTTCTGCGCCTGCATCATCGCGAAGTGCAAACTGGTACGCAGACTGCGGATGGCTTCAATCGCCAGATCGGTTGGATTCCCCACCGCCAGTAGCTGGCTCTGTTTATAGCGTTTAATCCCTTTGATGGTTTTGACGCTATCGCGCGCTTTCTGCCATTCCGACAACGGGATGCTGGCATAGACGCTGATACCGTGTTCTTCCAGCACCTGCGGGCTTTCGATGCCGCGATTAAACAACGAGCGCAGCAGCACACCCACGATAGAGAGCATCAGGCCGAGGATAATCGCGCCGAGGATAATCAGCCCTTTCTTGGGTTTCAGCACGCCAGGCTGGGTGATTGCCGGGTCAACAATGCGCACATCGCCGACGGTGCTGGCTTCGGTGATTTTCAGCTCCTGCTCTTTATTCAGCAGTTGCATATAGACCTGCTGCCCAGACTCGACATCGCGGGTCAGACGGACAATTTCCTGCTGGGTTTTCGGCATCGCCGTTACGCGACCATTAAGTTTGGCTTTTTCGTCTTCCAGCGCCTGCCGTTTCTCCAGCAGCGTGCGGTACGCCGGATGAACTTTGGTGTACAGCTTGGAGATTTCCGCCTCTTTAAAGGTCAGTTCGTTCAACTGCGCGTCGATGTTCACCATCGAATCGAGCACCGCTTTTGCTTCCAGCGGCAGATCAACAGAATCTTTATCCTGACGGAAGGCATTCAGTTTGTTTTCGGCAACATCAAGGCGGCTACGTACTTCCGGTAACTGTTGCGCGAGGAAGGCGAGGCTTTTCGACGCTTCCGCCGATTTGCGCTCAATATTTTGCTCCTGATAGTTACGGGCGATACTGTTAAGAATGTCGCGGATCTGTTCGCGATCTTCACCGGTATAAGTCAAGCTCAGTACGCCTGCGTCTTTGCCGTTCTCCGTTACCGTCAGGCTGTTTTGCAGTTGGTTGATCATCCCCAGCGTGGAGTATTTGGTGACGGTAAACTCACTCCCCGGGCTGGCGTGAATAGCTTCAACCATCAGCGTGACGCCTTCTTTTTTCAGCATCTGGCCCGCTTGCCCACGGGCGCTAAAGCCGCCATCACTGCTCAGGGTGTAGTTTTTGTCATCAAGCACATTAAGCGTAAACACTTGATCCGCCATCTCTTTCGGGCGGTTAAAGGTGGTCACTTTCACCGTCTCGTTCTGGCGTCCCATCAAACGATCCCAGCCCGCACCGAAAATCGGGAACGTGTTTTTGCTCACCGCAATATCGAGGTCGAGATCGTCCACCGTTTTACCAAGCACCAGACGCGAACGAATCAACTGGATCTCAGCGTCCGATGCTGGCGGTTTGTTGGCTAATGCCGAACCAATGTCCTGCACTAACGAATTGCCGCTGCTTTGCTCGATTTGTACCAGTGCGTCGGCGCTGTATATCGGCGTGGCGAAGAAGGTGTAAACCACGGCACAGAGGGCGAATACGGCGGTAATGCCAATTACCCACCAGCGCGCTTCAATGACGGTGCCGACCAGGCGACCAATATCGATTTCATCACTGCCCGTTACCGGAGCGGCATGTTGTTTTACTTTTTCTGTCATTCTTATACCTGCTCTGCGTTCAATGCCTGCGCCCACTGGCGGGCAGACCGTTCAAGTAATGTGTACACCGCTGCAAACGTTTCCCGGCTTTTGCGATACGGATCGGGGATTTCACATTCGTTATCCCAGTGACCAAACAGCATCACTTTGCCGCGCATCTCAGGTGCCATCTCGCATAAGCGTTCGATATGGCGCTTTTCCATGGTCAAAATCAGGTCGTAGTTGCGACACAGGCTGCGGCTGATTTGCCGTGCACAGTGACCTTCCAGAGACAGTTGATGTTCTGCGGCGACGCTGATAGCGGTAGGATCAGCGCCCTTACCGACCAGCGCGCCGAGTCCAGCGGACTCCACTTTCAGCTCCGGGTGATAACGTTGCAGTAAGCGTTCCGCCGTCGGGGAACGGCAAATATTGCCGACACAGACAACTAAGATGTTGTTAAACATGACGATTACCAGTTATGAATGTCGCTGGCTGTATCCGTCATGTAACGGACACCGCTAATAGTTGGCAGCAACTGATTGATCAGACGGTTCCAGCGGGAAACCGGGGCGGTGGTGACATACACCACGTCATAAGGTTGCAGGCGGAATTCTGTCGCCATCACCAGCGACGTGGCATCGGACATATCCAGCTGGTAGATATTGGCAATCTTGCCGTTACGCCCGCCCTCGCCTTTCAGCGGACGAATGACAAAGATGCCGCTGGCGTTGGAGGTGGTCATGTCGATGCCTTCAGCATTGCCCAGGGCTTCAGTCAGGGTCATGCCGCTAAAGTCCATTTTCAGGGTGCTCTGTTTTTTAACTTCACCCATCACAAATACTTTCAGATCATCATTACGCGGCACGTAGAGAATATCGCCAGGATAAAGCAGTCGGTTCTGATTGAGGTCGCCGTTTTGCATCAGCGCCTGCAAAGAAATGCGTTCTTCACGACCATTGTGTGTTAGCACCACGTTGCGCCAGTCAGCGGTGTCGGTCAGGCCACCTGCGGCGTTGATGGCATCGAGAATGGTCAGTGGTACGTTGGTGATCGCCTGTTGACCGGATTTATTCACCTGACCTGAGATATACGCTTTTTGCGAGCGGAAGGCGGCGATATTAACGTCCACCTGCGGGTCAGCGATGTACGTCGCTAAGCGCCCGGTAATATCACTGCGGATTTCAGCGAGCGTTTTCCCCACCACGTGAACTTTGCCGATATACGGGTAGAACATGGTGCCGTCAGGCTGTACCCAGTTGCCGGTGTCGCTGGAGCTGCGGTACTGACCGGCTGGCGTGGTGAGTTCCGGGTGATCCCAGACAGTGACATTAAGAACGTCGCCCGGCCCGACGCGATACTGGTAATTCGCGATCTCACTTTCCAGCGTCATATTGGGGCGCGCTACGTTGGGTCGTGGACGTAATTGGTCAATCAGGCGCGGGGTCAACGGATAAACATTCACCATTTTGTCGAGATCGAAATCAGCGTCCTGCTGTTTGATGACGTCTTTACCCATCGTCGACATATTGCTGCCCGGAAGTACTGTGCAACCGCTTATCAAGGTTACTGACACCAATAATGGCATCAATTTCATTTTGGATTTCATCATTGTTTATTTATCACTTTGGCAGAGTAATTATCCTGTGCACTATTAATAGCAATGTCGCCATGCACATTTACCTTGCAGTTAATTGAATAAAAATTTAACTGGCATCAGTCCTAAAAAAATTGATTTCATCCGCAGGCTATTGACAGAATAATTCAGACTGGTCTTTCAGGCATCCAGACACGCTACCGCCCCTGGCTTTTAGCTACCAATACACTGATTTAGTTTAATTTTTCACACCCTCTCAGCATGCAGTCGTTGATGAGAAAGGGTTATTACGGAGATTAACTTCCGAATATAAGGTGACATTATGGTAATTGAATATTGGCTCTCCAATAATGCAGGAGGAAGTGTTACAGCTAACGGAATAGCAGGCAAGGTAACAATTCGGCAATTGGCTATTTTTAAGAATTATATTAAGTGTCATTCAATATGGTTTTTAGGAGTTTCTTTAGGTTGACAGTATTTAATATAGTGTCTCCACATGCGATATTTCTTAAATAATGTTTTATTATTACCACTTTTAATTCAGGGATAATGTGAGGTTATTACCCTCAAATAATATGAGATAAATAGTGCTGCAACATTGCATTTTTGCCCCGATTTATCCATGATCGAATTGTGACATTTGTCATACAACGAATAGGTTTTGTACTTACTATGGAATGGATTGCCGATCCGTCTATCTGGGCTGGGTTAATCACGCTGATTGTGATCGAACTGGTCCTCGGCATTGATAACCTGGTCTTTATTGCCATCCTCGCCGAAAAACTACCGCCGAAGCAGCGCGACCGCGCACGGGTTACCGGGCTGCTGCTGGCGATGTTAATGCGCCTGTTACTGCTGGCGTCTATCTCCTGGCTGGTCACCCTGACTCAACCGCTGTTCAGCTTCCGCTCGTTTACCTTTAGCGCCCGCGACTTAATCATGCTGTTTGGTGGTTTCTTCCTGCTGTTCAAAGCCACGATGGAGCTGAACGAACGGCTGGAGGGGAAAGACAGCAATAACCCCACGCAACGCAAAGGTGCGAAGTTCTGGGGGGTGGTGACACAAATTGTGGTACTGGACGCCATCTTCTCACTCGACTCGGTGATTACCGCCGTCGGGATGGTCGACCATTTACTGGTCATGATGGCCGCCGTTGTTATCGCTATCAGCCTGATGTTGATGGCCAGCAAGCCGTTAACGCAATTTGTTAACAGTCACCCGACGATCGTTATTCTCTGCTTAAGCTTCCTGTTGATGATTGGCTTTAGCCTGGTGGCAGAAGGTTTCGGCTTCGTCATTCCGAAAGGCTACCTGTACGCTGCTATTGGTTTCTCGGTGATGATCGAGGCGCTCAATCAGTTGGCTATCTTTAACCGGCGACGTTTTCTTTCCGCTAACCAGACGCTGCGCCAGCGGACTACCGAAGCGGTAATGCGCCTGCTTAGCGGGCAAAAAGAAGATGCGGAACTGGACGCCGAAACCGCGTCCATGCTGGTGGATCATGGTAACCAGCAGATCTTTAATCCGCAGGAACGGCGGATGATTGAGCGGGTACTTAATCTTAACCAGCGTACTGTCAGCAGCATTATGACGTCGCGCCACGATATTGAGCATATCGATCTCAACGCGCCGGAAGACGAGATCCGCCAGTTGCTGGAGCGAAATCAGCATACGCGGCTGGTGGTTACCGACGGTGATGACGCAGAAGATTTGCTCGGTGTTGTTCACGTTATCGACCTGCTACAACAGTCACTGCGCGGCGAACCGCTCAACCTGCGGGTGTTGATTCGCCAGCCGCTGGTGTTCCCGGAAACCTTGCCGTTGTTACCTGCCCTGGAGCAGTTCCGTAATGCCCGCACACACTTTGCTTTTGTGGTGGATGAGTTTGGCTCGGTGGAAGGGATTGTGACATTAAGTGACGTCACGGAAACTATTGCCGGTAACTTGCCGAACGAAGTGGAAGAGATCGACGCCCGCCATGATATTCAGAAAAACGCCGACGGTTCCTGGACGGCGAATGGTCATATGCCACTGGAAGATCTGGTGCAATATGTACCGCTACCGCTGGATGAGAAACGCGAATATCACACCATTGCCGGGCTGCTGATGGAATATTTGCAGCGTATTCCAAAACCTGGCGAAGAAGTTCAGGTAGGGGATTACTTGCTCAAAACGTTGCAGGTGGAAAGCCATCGCGTGCAGAAGGTGCAGATTATTCCGCTGCATAAGGATGGCGAGATGGAGTACGAGGTGTGATGGTATCGGCCATTTTACCCAATGCTGCGTAACGCCTTATAACTTCAGCAATGAAGCGTTGTCTGTGGTACATGGACATCACAGCGGGGGTGTGGGTCCGGGTTGCCAGGGTGGTGGAGATTGAGCCACCCTGGCACGTTCACCGGCTTGAGCGTTCCATAGTAGCGAGGAAATCAAGTGAACGGAACAGCCTTCGATCTTACATATTCAGAATATAATGGTGCCGCCACGAACGCCTGATGCGACGCTTTACGCGTCTTATCAGGCCTACAGGACAGGTCACCTGGTAAACTACATCTTCTCCAGCAACTTCTTCACATCTTTGCCATTGCGGGAATCTTTATTCCGCTCGGCCCAGTCATTCAGGCGACGTTTCGCTTCGTCCTGTAGATGTTTGCGCAGCAGCTGGTCCACTTGCAGGCTGTAATTGAGTTGCTGCCAGTTGCCATAAACCCGCAGCGGTACTGGCGTTTCTTTGAGGAAATCAATCAGTTTGCTTTCTCCGTTCCATCCACCCACGACCCGAATATCAAACTGGGTGTCGCAGGTTTGCTCCGCCAGATTCAACGTACCAGCCCCGGAAAGCGCCAGCACAGGCGATTGACCTTGCATGTCGTTTAACGTCACGACGCCATCCTTCAACGTCAAATAGGTGGTAAAGCGGTCAAGACGCGTCACGTTATCGAAGTTTTCAGCGGCCTTCACATCACCACCATTACGTTCTACCGCTTGCTGAATCATCTGCTGGAAGTTCATCCCTTCCATGCGTGTGTCGGTCATTTCGACATGTGCCTGTCCTTGCCAGTTGTGGCGGAATGCGTCGGCATCTATGTCAGCACCGGAGAAATCACCAGCCAGTGACATCTTTCCGGTCAACGAAATCGGATAGTTAAACGCCTTCAGAATGGTGCCTATCTCAACGTTTTCCAGCCGTGGCTGGAAGTTTATCCGCGGATTTATTGATGTCGCGTCCAGCGTGCCCGGCAGTGAAACCTGTCCACCGTTAAGCTTGCCCTGCAGTTGAGTAATTTCCAGCAAACCCGACTTGTTGGTCATTTGCGTGGCAACATCTGTAAAATTCATTCCGCGCCAGCGCACGTTACTGGCCTGCAACAAAATATCAGCCGTAAAGCCTTGCAGTCCCTGATAGGCCGGTTCATCAATACGCGAAGAAATGACCGGGCGCGGCAACGTTGATTGGCTCTGCCCCTGCTGCGCGGCACCGTTTTCACCGTTCGCTGTTTCATTAAGCGGGATGAGGTTGTCAAGATTCAGTTGCGGGAATTGCAGTCTCAGCTGCCATTCCGGTTTCTCTGTCAGTGTGACCTGTGCTTGCCCGCTCAGCGTACTGTCATTGGCGGTCAAGCTGATTTGGTTAAATGAAAGGCGTTTATGTGACTCCTGCCACTGGGCCTGGAAACTCCCCTGCCCCTGAATACCTTGTTTTGGTAAATCTGCACCCTGCAACTGCCAGTTAATTTGTTCAATAGCCGCCGTTAAATCATGCGGATAATCAGAAGCATCTACCGTACCGTTAAGGGATATCGTGAGATCGCGCTGATCGCGATTAACCCGCCCGGAGAACTCAAATGAGCCACGATGTTGGGGATCTTGTTCCATTTGCAGACGGATATTGCGGATTGTCACCTGCTCGTCATCTTCATGCTGGAACACCAGCACGCTGTCCGCCACCTTAAGACTGGATATATCAAACGACCATCCGCGATCGTCTGACAGATCCGGCAAGGTATTGTCGCGCGGTGCAACCGGAGCGTCTTCACTGCGCACCGCTTCCGTCTGCGGCGTCAGTTGGATCACTGCCCCTTTTAGCATCACCTGCTTAACGCTCAGTTGATGACTCAGTAGTGGTAAAAGCGCCACGTCCAGACGCATGTTGTCGGCGCGAACCAGTGGCTGGCTCGCGCCCTGGGCGGTGAGAGACATTCGCCCGGAGAGGATACTAAGCTGCGGCCAGACGTGCCAACGCAGTGGCCCGTCGAGCTGCAATTGATAACCGCTACGTGCAGCAACTTGCTTGACCATATAGTCGCGGAAATCATTCGGATTCACCAGCAACACTAACGCAGATAACCCGGCCACCAGCACGACCAGGAGTATCATCAGCGTCGTCAGAAATCGTCTCATGGTATCCTCAATGGGCCTGAATTAGTCTTTATCGATTCGGCTGGCTACCGCGCCCTGCTGGTTGCGATATTTCGCATCTTCACGGCGGTTGTAAGGTCGCGCCGCCGGGCCGGAAAGCGGCTCAAAGCTCAGCGCACCAATTAACATGCCCGGACGCAGCGCCAGCGGCAGCTTACCGGAGTTGTAGAACTCCAGCACAATACAGCCAGACCAGCCCGGATCGATACGGTGCGCGGTGACGTGCACCATAAGCCCCAGACGCGCCAGTGAGGAACGACCGTCCAGCCATCCCACCAGATCGGCTGGCAGCGTCACCGACTCCAGCGTCACCGCCAGCGCCAGCTCTCCTGGGTGAAGATAAAACGCCTCGCTTTCATCGAGTACGATCTCATCGCTCATCACGCGGTCAAGCGCGGCGCTCACTTCATCTTTGGGACCGCTCAGATCGATAAACGCTGCCGTGTGACCACGGAAGGTACGAAATTTATTGCCCAGGCGCACATCCACCGTCGCGCCATTAATACGCTCCACTGGCGGACGTGGGTTGATCGACAAACGGCCTTCATCAAGCCAGGCTTCAATATCTCGGTCACACAGACGCATGGCATTTTCTCCTTTCGTGCATCACTCCCTTAACGCCAATTACGTCAAGGGCATACCAGGTTATCACTGAACGGTACACAATTTATCAAGCTTATTCAAAGAACTGACTTATTTTCGCTTTCAATATATCGATGGCGATGCGGTTTTTCCCGCCGCGCGGCACGATAATGTCCGCATATTGTTTAGAAGGCTCAATGAATTGCAGGAACATCGGACGCACGGTTTTTTGATATTGCGCCATCACTGAATCCATTGAACGCCCACGCTCGTTAACGTCACGCTTGATGCGGCGCATCAGGCAGATATCCAGCGGGGTATCAACGAAAATTGAGAAGTTAAGTTCGTCACGCAAACGCGCATCCGTTAGCAGCAAAATGCCTTCGAGAATGATGACTTTCTTCGGCTCAACCGTCACCGTTTCTTTCATACGCGTATGTTCAACATAGCTGTAAACCGGCAGGTCAATGGCCGAGCCGCGTTTCAATGCTTGTAAATGCTCAAGCAGCAGGCTGTGATCCATCGCGCTGGGATGGTCGTAGTTGGTCTTAACGCGTTCTTCCATCGACAGATGGCTTTGATCTTTGTAATAGCAGTCTTCGGGAATTACGCCGATGTGTTCATCACCGACTTGCTCACGTAATTCACGATAAAGGGTACTGGCAATAAGACTCTTGCCGGAAGCCGATGCGCCAGCGATACCGATAATGACGCACTGATGAGACTGATCAGTCATATATTTAGCGACCTGATTAACCTGGATGTTAGGAAGGGGGCGACGAAGCGCCAAACGCGGCAATTATAGGGATTTCATCCGCCTGATACCAGTCGAATAGCGTTGCCGCGCGCTCAGAGTAATTGTTGACGAATAATTCCCGGTGGCAAATTACGTTGTTCAGTTTTAATGCAAGGTAAAAAATGTTATACGCCGTTGCGCAAATTATCCGCCTTTACGTCACTTTATGAGCAATTCGCATATAAAATGTAAAACTTTTGTACTAGCATAAACACAGAAACGAATACTGGCGACCTGGTCTTGCGGATAAAGCGGTAATGAGCAAACAATCACAGCATGTATTAATTGCCCTGCCCCACCCGCTGCTTCACCTGGTCAGTTTAGGTTTAGTCTCGTTTATCTTTACCCTTTTCTCGCTTGAGCTTTCGCAGTTTGGCACCCAACTCGCCCCACTGTGGTTCCCGACGTCCATCATGATGGTGGCGTTTTATCGCCATGCCGGGCGCATGTGGCCGGGGATTGCGCTGAGCTGCTCGCTGGGAAATATCGCCGCATCCATCCTGCTTTTTTCCACCAGCTCGCTGAACATGACCTGGACGACCATCAATATTGTTGAAGCCGTGGTCGGAGCAGTGCTACTGCGTAAATTGCTGCCGTGGTATAACCCCTTGCAAAATCTGGTTGACTGGCTGCGTCTGGCACTCGGCAGCGCCATTGTTCCACCTCTGTTAGGGGGTGTTCTGGTTATCCTGCTGACGCCCGGAGACGATCCTCTCAGGGCATTTTTGATATGGGTACTGTCAGAATCCATCGGCGCACTGGCACTGGTGCCACTGGGATTGTTATTTAAACCACACTATCTGCTGCGCCATCGCAACCCACGGTTGCTTTTTGAGTCGCTGCTCACGTTGGCCATCACACTGACGTTAAGCTGGCTTTCGATGCTGTATCTGCCGTGGCCTTTTACTTTCATTATTGTGCTGTTGATGTGGAGCGCCGTGCGCCTGCCACGAATGGAAGCCTTTTTGATCTTCCTTACCACGGTGATGATGGTGTCACTGATGATGGCCGCTGATCCCTCCCTGCTTGCTACGCCGCGTACATACCTGATGAGCCATATGCCGTGGCTACCGTTTTTGCTGATCCTGCTGCCCGCCAACATCATGACCATGGTGATGTATGCCTTTCGTGCGGAACGCAAACACATTTCCGAAAGCGAAACCCGTTTTCGTAACGCGATGGAATATTCCGCCATCGGCATGGCATTAGTGGGCACCGAAGGGCAATGGCTGCAATCCAACAAAGCACTCTGCCAGTTTCTCGGTTACAGTCAGGAAGAACTGCGCGGACTCACCTTTCAGCAACTGACCTGGCCGGAGGATCTCAATAAAGATCTGCAACAGGTTGAAAAGCTGATCAGCGGTGAAATAAACACCTATTCAATGGAAAAACGCTACTACAACCGCAATGGCGATGTTGTCTGGGCGTTGCTTGCCGTCTCACTGGTACGCCACACGGATGGCACGCCGCTCTATTTTATCGCTCAGATTGAAGACATTAACGAGCTAAAACGCACCGAACAGGTGAATCAGCAACTGATGGAGCGCATCACGCTGGCTAACGAAGCGGGCGGGATTGGCATCTGGGAGTGGGAGCTAAAGCCGAATATTTTTAGCTGGGATAAGCGGATGTTCGAGCTGTATGAAATTCCTCCGCATATCAAACCGAACTGGCAGGTGTGGTACGAGTGCGTGCTGCCGGAAGATCGCCAGCACGCCGAAAAAGTGATTCGCGATTCATTGCAATCACGCTCTCCCTTTAAACTGGAATTTCGCATTACCGTGAAAGACGGCATTCGCCATATCCGCGCCCTCGCTAACCGGGTACTGAATAAAGAAGGCGAAGTCGAACGCCTGCTCGGCATTAATATGGATATGACCGAAGTGAAACAGCTTAACGAGGCATTGTTTCAGGAAAAAGAGCGCCTGCACATTACGCTGGACTCCATCGGTGAAGCCGTGGTCTGTATTGATATGGCGATGAAAATTACCTTTATGAATCCGGTGGCGGAGAAGATGAGCGGCTGGACGCAGGAAGAAGCATTAGGTGTTCCGCTCCTGACGGTGTTGCATATTACTTTTGGCGACAACGGACCATTAATGGAGAACATTTACAGTGCCGACACCTCACGTTCCGCGATTGAACAAGATGTGGTGTTGCACTGTCGGAGCGGCGGCAGCTACGACGTGCATTATAGTATTACGCCGTTAAGTACTCTGGACGGCAGCAATATAGGCTCGGTTCTGGTGATTCAGGACGTCACCGAATCACGCAAAATGCTGCGCCAGCTGAGCTACAGCGCCTCCCATGATGCACTGACGCATCTCGCCAATCGCGCCAGTTTTGAGAAGCAACTGCGTATCCTGCTGCAAACGGTAAACAATACACATCAGCGACATGCACTGGTGTTTATCGATCTTGATCGCTTTAAAGCGGTGAATGACAGCGCCGGGCACGCCGCTGGCGACGCTTTGTTGCGCGAACTGGCGTCATTGATGCTGAGTATGCTGCGCTCCAACGACGTGCTGGCGCGACTCGGTGGCGATGAATTTGGTCTGCTGCTGCCAGACTGTAATGTCGAAAGTGCGCGTTTTATCGCTACACGCATTATCAGCGCCGTTAATGACTATCACTTTATCTGGGAAGGACGAGTACATCGGGTAGGTGCCAGTGCCGGGATTACCTTGATTGATGACAACAATCATCAGGCAGCTGAAGTGATGTCGCAGGCTGATATCGCCTGTTATGCCTCCAAAAATGGTGGCCGGGGCCGGGTGACGATTTACGAACCGCAGCAAGCTACCGCACATAGCGAACGGGCGGCGATGTCGCTTGATGAACAGTGGCGGATGATTAAAGAGAATCAGTTGATGATGATCGCCCACGGTGTCGCTTCGCCGCGGATCCCGCAAGCGCGTAATTTGTGGCTGATTTCACTTAAGCTCTGGAGTTGCGAAGGCGAGATTATTGATGAACAAACATTTCGTCGTCGCTTCAGCGATCCGGCACTTAGCCATGCTCTTGACCGACGGGTATTCCACGATTTTTTCCAGCAGGCCGCAAAAGCGGTTGCCAGTAAAGGCTTAAGCATCGCCCTCCCCCTTTCCGTTGCCGGTTTGAGTAGCGCCACGCTGGTGAATGAACTAATTGAGCAGCTGGAAAATAGCCCTCTACCACCACGGTTATTACATCTGATTATTCCGGCAGACGCGATTTTAGATCACGCAGAAAACGTGCAAAAACTGCGGCTGGCGGGATGTCGGATCGTATTCAGTCAGGTGGGCCGCGATCTGCAAATCTTCAACTCGCTGAAAGCGAATATGGCAGATTACCTGCTACTTGATGGTGAGTTATGCGCCAACGTGCAGGGAAATTTGATGGATGAGATGCTGATTACGATCATTCAGGGGCACGCTCAGCGGCTCGGGATGAAGACCATCGCCGGGCCAGTAGTTTTACCCCTGGTGATGGATACGCTTTCTGGCATCGGCGTCGATCTGATTTATGGCGATGTGATTGCCGATGCCCAACCGCTGGATTTGCTGGTGAATAGCAGTTATTTCGCGATTAACTAAGGCGTGCTTCCCCATCGCCTGATGCGGCGTATCAGGCCTACAATTCGTCCGTTCCGTCTGGTTGCCAGCCTTCCGTATACCAGATATGCAACAGCGCATAAGAACGCCAGGGCTTCCAGCGTTCGGCATAACGGCGGATTTGTGCCGGTGTCATTCCCGGAAATCGCTGTTTAATCAGATAATCATCCGGCAGGAAAACATCTTTCGCCTGCCAGCCACGTAAGGCGAAATAATTCGCCGTCCAGCGCCCGATACCCGGAAAAGTTTGCAGCGTTTTCATCGCTTGCTCTACGTCGCCCGGAATTGTCATTGGTAAGGAGCCCTCCAGCGCCGCATTTGCCAGATGAATCAGTGCCTCAGCCCGTTTCAACGGCATACCTAACGCTTTTAATGCCTGCGGGTCGGCTGCAGCCAGCCGCTGAGGCGTGGGGAAGCAGACATAATCCGGAAAATCATCCAGCCGTTCGCCATAAAGCTGTGCCACTCTGGCGGTCAATTTTGCCGCCATCGCCACGCTCACCAGTTGGCCTAAAATCGCCCGCACGCCCTGCTCAAAAGCATCAATACTGCCGGGTAAACGCAATCCGGGCCGCGCCGCGCCTAACTTGCCCAACGCACCGTTAACAATCTGCGGGTTACATTGCAGATCAAACAGGCGGCTCATTTTCGCCAGACACTCAGCGGCAACAGGTTCTAAACCTGCACTTAAATTTATGTGCAGAGTATGGCGGGCTATATCCGGAATAGCAGTTACCACGCCGCGATATTCGCCCACCGCCAGACTACGGGCATAATAACTGTCCGCGACCGTTTCCACACCGTTCACCGCACGGGCGGCGAGAAATCCCAACATCCACGACCAGTCATATGGCGGCTGCCAGTTCAGGGTATACATCGCATCTCCTTTTTAATCCGCTTTCAGCATAAACGTTATTCAGACGCTACGCTTTGCTTTCATATTCCGGTTGTCGCGACGGCAACATTTCGCTAAAGTCTCGCCCCTTCTTCACCGGCATGGGGATTATTTCGTGTTTATTGGTTTTGATTACGGTACAGCAAACTGTTCAGTGGCGGTCATGCGCGACGGTAAGCCGCAATTACTGAAAATGGAAAACGACAGCACGCTGCTGCCTTCAATGCTTTGCGCGCCAACGCGTGAAGCGGTAAGCGAATGGCTACGACGATGAAACGCAGGCGCTGTTGCGTCGGGCGATTCGTTATAACCGCGAAGAAGATATCGATGTTACGGCGAAAAGCGTGCAGTTCGGTCTTTCCTCACTGGCACAGTACATTGATGATCCAGAAGAAGTGTGGTTTGTGAAATCACCAAAATCGTTCCTCGGTGCCAGCGGCTTAAAACCGCAGCAGGTAGCGCTGTTTGAGGATCTGGTCTGCGCAATGATGTTGCACATTCGCCAGCAGGCGCAGGCGCAGCTGCCGGATGCGATTACTCAGGCGGTGATTGGTCGCCCGATCAACTTCCAGGGGCTGGGCGGCGATGAAGCAAACACCCAGGCGCAAGGGATTCTGGAACGCGCGGCAAAGCGTGCCGGGTTTAAGGATGTGGTATTCCAGTACGAGCCGGTCGCGGCTGGGCTGGATTACGAAGCCACCTTGCAGGAAGAAAAACGGGTGCTGGTGGTGGATATCGGCGGTGGTACGACTGACTGTTCATTGCTGCTGATGGGGCCGCAGTGGCGTTCGCGTCTCGATCGTGAAGCCAGCCTGCTGGGTCACAGTGGTTGCCGTATTGGTGGTAACGATCTGGATATCGCGCTGGCGTTTAAAAACCTGATGCCGTTACTTGGCATGGGTGGCGAAACCGAAAAAGGCATCGCCCTGCCGATTCTGCCGTGGTGGAATGCGGTTGCCATCAACGACGTACCTGCGCAAAGTGATTTCTACAGTAGTGCCAACGGTCGTCTGCTTAACGATCTGGTACGCGATGCCCGCGAACCGGAAAAAGTGGCCCTGTTACAGAAAGTCTGGCGTCAGCGTTTAAGCTATCGCCTGGTGCGCAGTGCAGAAGAGAGCAAAATCGCCCTTTCAAGCGTAGCGGAAACCCGCGCCTCACTGCCGTTTATCAGCGATGAACTGGCTACGCTGATTAGCCAGCAAGGGCTGGAAAGCGCCCTCAACCAGCCACTGGCGCGGATTCTGGAACAGGTGCAACTGGCGCTGGATAACGCCCAGGAAAAACCGGACGTTATCTACCTGACCGGCGGTAGCGCCCGTTCGCCGCTGATTAAAAAGGCGCTGGCAGAACAGTTGCCGGGCATTCCGATTGCAGGCGGCGATGACTTTGGCTCCGTCACCGCCGGGCTGGCACGCTGGGCGGAAGTGGTGTTCCGTTAATTGAAAACTGGCTCAGCAACGGCTTAAATCAGCCTGCGCCTGAGCCAGTTTTTCTGCCGCCTGACGTAACGGTTCCATCAACAGCATGGTCCGTGCTGGAGCTTGAAGGCGGAATCGCTGCAACTCTGTCGCGCCGACAGTCAACGTCGATTCCAGCCGATGTCGTTTGGCGGCCATTTTAGTCAGTACCGCTTGTCTGTCTGCAGGCGTTACCGCTTCGTTCGGCCTGAACACAAAACGGCGTTCACAACTCGCTTTCCAGTCGATAACCGCCTGGGTCAGATGGTCGCCAAACCCTTTCACTTGCTTAACGCCACGACGGGTAACATCTGCGGCTGTTTCAATACCAAAAGACCGTAACGCCGCTTTACGCGCAGGGCCAACGCCGGGAATAGAGGCAACATCAATAAAAAATCCCTCCAGAAACTTCTGCTTCTGCCGTTCCCTTGCAGTGTCATGAAGTGCTGCCAGAGCGCATTTCTCCTCTTCCGGTAACCCGAGAATTTCGTCCTTCATTTTTTCGAGCATCGTCCGTTTGGCGATAAAACCTTCCAGCCCGCCCAACTGTTGGATCTGGCTGACTAAATGGTCATAGTCCATTTTCGCGCGATTAAACGCCTCACGGCGTTGCTGGATTTCTGCTTTGTACGCTTTGCTTGTCAGGCTGCCAATAATCCAGATAGCCGCCAGCACAGGAACCAAAATGATATAACGCGGTTCTGCCTGAAGGCCGCAAAGCAACAGCGATAACGCTGACAGTGCGATCTCAATCAGAATGATGTATTCACGCCGTAACAGGCCTAAAGCAAGCGGCCTGCCAGTCAGTTGGAAATGATCGGGTAATGGCAGTTGCAATGCTGGTGGTGCTACTGACGCCATCACCATCGCCCAGACTTTCGCCAGCACAAAATCACCGCTGGTGGTAATGACCTCTTCGCCGAGATCAATAAAATAGATAACGCCTTGATTATCCAGCGCACACCACGGGCAGTCAGTCAAATGACCGGGGTAAACATGCATTGCCGAAACGGTACATTTCTTTAACTGTTGGCGTAGAGAATCAAGTGCCGCTACCCACGCTTTTGCCGTCGGACGCCCGGTTGCCACGCCACTTTCCGTGAATGCCTGCTGAAACATGGCTTCAACATCGTCCGGTAACATCGACAGCGGAATAGATCGTGGCGGCGGTTTTAAACCACGTCGCTGATTATCTGACGCGTAGGCATAACGGAAATGGGCAATATCCGTCTCCAGTGCATTCCCCGCATCAGAGATAAGCGGCACACCAGAATAAGGATGCCGCCCACCAAACAAGACGTGAAAAATCAGCAACGCTAGGCCAAAATTATCGTGATTTTCTGTGCGTTCAAAGCCGACAAATGACGACAAGGTTTGTAGCTCTGGCGGCGTAAAATGCGACACGCCAACTTCGCATAAATGCAACGTGCCATTAGCGTTAATCTGAAAGGAGTCGCTATCAATCAACACCACTTTGCTGTCGCGACCTACCATAAAGCTATTCTGGTTTACGTCACCCACGACGTGCCCGTGCTCGTGAACCGTAGCAAAAGATGAAGCAATATTGCGCGCAACATAGAGTAGAAAATCCCACGCACAATGAGGGTAACTCTGGCGACGATGTGCCGGGCTATAGATCATATGAATCGGTTCTTTACCAGAAACTTTTGGCATCATAAAACCGATAACCTTTCCGCCTCGTCCACCGTGAAGCGTTGCCTGCGGCCAGGCGACATAATTCAACAATTGCGCGTCAGCTGTCGCAGCCATAAAGGCAAGTTTGTCCTGTTTTAAGGCGGGTGGCGGCGTGTGATAAATCTTGGCGACGCTATCGACAAACTCCTCGATATCATAAACCGCGCCTTCGCCACCTTTGCCCAGTTCACAGCCTGGCGTAACGCACTCACCAGTAGCAGTATATAAAGTGGGTTTCATGGTAACCACAGCGCCAGTGCCAACGTTTTATCATCATCCGTACGCTCGTTTACCGCCGGGCTGGACAAAAACTGCTTTAACAATTCAGGTAATAAATCGAGTTGTTCCTGCGTTGCTGACGCCAGCCCATTGAAAAACGGGGTAAAGAAAGGCACATGGGGAGAATTATCCAGCATATTTAACGCCAGCCGCTGGATACCATCCGTAAATGCTGCAACTTTGTGCGCACGCTCAGTGCTGGTGAAAGTTTCCAGTCTGGAAACAGCATCTTCATCAGTAATGAAGTGTGTCATATTGGCATATTCACCTACCATCGGCGTGAGCGGCAGTTGCAGACCGTGCCCCAAATCGACCACCACGCCGCCATCGCCAATCTGCATAATCAGGGTGCCGTTAGGCGATGAAATCAGTCCCAGAAACGTGCAGGCAAAATCGCGAACAGCTAATTCTTTGGCTTCCGCCTCGGCAAAAAGTCGCTGACGAACGGTCAGCACAATATCCGTTGCGAGGACATCATTAAGCCCCAATTCCCCGCCCTGCACTTTTTGCATCATATAAGCCATCGCTTCATTGACGGCGAGCATCGCGCCTTCGCCACCCTGCGAGACACTGCCTGCGCCATCAGCGACAAATACCGTCAATAATGGCTGCTGGTCATTTAGCCAGGCAACCTGCATCTGGCAGGCATCCTGGCAAGGCAAGTCCGCGCTGATGTGCGACGTTCCAACAGCTGATGCATAGACCAGACGCCAGCTCACACTGACGTCCAGCCTTTTGGCGCTTCCAGCACAACTTCCGTTCCCGGCGTGGAGCGGGAAACCGAACGCAGCGAACTGGATAACCAGCTAAACAGTTCACGGAATTGTAATCCCTGCAGTGGCAAAGGCTGACGAACGCTGATTTGTGCCAGCGTCTTCATATCCGCCCCCTGTACACCAATGGTAAAGAAGGCAAACTTCTTATCTTCTTCCCCCTGAAACACTTTGTTGGCGGCAGCCTGCCACTCATCGGTTGGTGCGCCATCAGTGATCAGGAAAATCCATGGACGATAATAGGAAATACCATTGGCACGATACTCACGTTTGCGCTCCTCAACCATATCCAGGGCTTTGGTAATGGCGGCCCCCATTGGTGTATCGCCCTGGGCAAACAGGATGGGCGGGAAAAAATTAGCGGCACTGGTAAAGGGTTGTTCCACATGCACCGGGCCGAACGTCACAATACCGAGTTCCACTCTTTTTAAGGCCAGCGGATCGGCAAGCAGTTCATCGCGAAAGGTAACCAATCCGGCGTTAAGTTCATTAATAGGTCTACCACTCATCGAACCAGAAACATCCAGCAACAAAATGCAGGGGCAACGTGGTTCCGGGTTACTGGCAAAATCGCTGGTGGCAAACGTGATTTGTTCGCTCATAAGAAATCCTTTCTTAGAGAATTATTGAGGTCCGGTATCATACCGATTGCAATAATGAAATAAGAGCAAACGAAGAAACTTTCAGAATTAGGCCCGGCGGCGCAGAAAATTTTGCTATTCGCCTCGCAAGAACGGAGAGCCGTCGATTGACACTAAGGGCGGAGTGACATAATTTCAGGAGTGAGGGTTAGGGAGAGGTTTCCCCCTCCCCCTGGTGTTCTTAGTAAGCCTGGAAGCTAATCACTAAGAGTATCACCAGTATGATGACGTGCTTCATCATAACCCTTTCCTTATTAAAAGCCCTCTTCTCCGGGAGAGGGTTTCCCGTTTCAGCGTCCCGCTGAAATCGTCGGCTTACCTCCTTTCGCCCTGAATGCAGTCTATCGCTAACGCGTGAACAAAATAGTTTCCTCTGTGATTATTGCGTAACGACTCGCAAAGAATATTTGCTGGCAGGATCGCAGACTGCAAAGCCTGCAGATTGACAATCTTATCGTGAAGGCATAATTTCAGGAGTGAGGGTAGAGCGGGGTTTCCCCCGCCCTGGTAGTCTTAGTATGCTGGGTAGCTAATCACTAAGAGCACCACGATGATGAGTAGCTTCATCATGACCCTTTCCTTATTTATGGCCCCTTCCTCGGGAGGGGCTTTCCCGTTTCAGCGTCCCGCTGAAATCATCGGCTTACCTCCTTTCGCCATGCACGTAGTCTATCGCTAACGCGTAGATAAAATAGTTTCATGTGTTATTACTGGATGCGTGCTCGCAAATGTGCCCGCCATTCAGACGATTCCCGATAGTGTTTCATAATTCCTCCATTTTTCTCCCTTATTGGCTGGCTACACTAGTATCATTCCGCGAAACGTTTCAGGAAGAGAAACTCTTAACGATGAAAGGCAGTTATAAATCCCGTTGGGTAATCGTAATCGTGGTGGTTATCGCCGCCATCGCCGCATTCTGGTTCTGGCAAGGCCGCAATGACTCCCGGAGTGCAGCCCCAGGGGCGACGAAACAAGCGCAGCAATCGCCAGCGGGTGGTCGCCGTGGTATGCGTTCCGGCCCATTAGCCCCGGTTCAGGCGGCGACCGCCGTAGAACAGGCAGTTCCGCGTTACCTCACCGGGCTTGGCACCATTACCGCCGCTAATACTGTTACGGTGCGCAGCCGCGTGGACGGTCAACTGATGGCGTTACATTTCCAGGAAGGCCAGCAGGTCAAAGCAGGCGATTTACTGGCAGAAATTGACCCCAGCCAGTTCAAAGTTGCATTAGCACAAGCCCTGGGCCAACTGGCAAAAGATAAAGCCACGCTTGCCAACGCCCGCCGTGACCTGGCGCGTTATCAGCAACTGGCAAAAACCAATCTCGTATCTCGTCAGGAACTGGATGCCCAACAAGCGCTGGTCAGTGAAACCGAAGGCACCATTAAGGCTGATGAAGCAAGCGTCGCCAGCGCGCAGCTGCAACTCGACTGGAGCCGCATCACCGCACCAGTCGATGGTCGCGTTGGTCTCAAGCAGGTTGATGTTGGTAACCAAATCTCCAGTGGTGATACCACCGGGATTGTGGTGATCACCCAGACGCATCCTATCGATTTGCTCTTTACCCTGCCGGAAAGCGATATCGCTACCGTAGTACAGGCGCAAAAAGCCGGAAAACCGCTGGTTGTTGAAGCCTGGGATCGCACCAACTCGAAGAAATTAAGTGAAGGCACGCTGTTAAGTCTCGATAACCAAATCGATGCCACTACCGGTACGATTAAAGTGAAAGCACGCTTTAATAATCAGGATGATGCGCTGTTTCCCAATCAGTTTGTTAACGCGCGTATGTTAGTCGACACCGAACAAAACGCCGTGGTGATCCCCACCGCCGCTCTGCAAATGGGCAACGAAGGCCATTTTGTCTGGGTGCTGAATAGCGAAAACAAGGTCAGCAAACATCTGGTGACGCCGGGCATTCAGGACAGTCAGAAAGTGGTGATCCGCGCAGGTATTTCTGCGGGCGACCGCGTAGTGACGGATGGCATTGATCGCCTGACCGAAGGGGCGAAAGTGGAAGTGGTGGAAGCCCAGAGCGCCACCACTTCGGAAGAGAAAGCCACCAGCCGCGAATACGCGAAAAAAGGAGCACGCTCCTGATGCAGGTGTTACCCCCGAGCAGCACAGGCGGCCCGTCGCGCCTGTTTATTATGCGTCCTGTCGCCACCACGCTGCTGATGGTGGCGATCTTACTCGCCGGGATTATCGGTTATCGAGCCCTGCCCGTTTCGGCGCTGCCGGAAGTGGACTATCCGACCATTCAGGTAGTCACGCTCTACCCAGGTGCGAGCCCGGATGTCATGACCTCTGCCGTTACCGCGCCGCTTGAACGCCAGTTTGGGCAGATGTCTGGCCTGAAACAGATGTCGTCGCAAAGTTCCGGCGGTGCGTCAGTTATCACCTTACAGTTCCAGCTAACATTACCGCTCGATGTCGCCGAGCAGGAAGTGCAGGCCGCGATTAACGCTGCGACCAACTTGTTGCCGAGCGATCTGCCTAACCCGCCGGTTTACAGCAAAGTGAACCCGGCAGATCCACCAATCATGACGCTCGCCGTCACCTCAACCGCCATGCCAATGACGCAAGTGGAAGATATGGTGGAAACCCGCGTCGCGCAGAAAATCTCGCAGATTTCCGGTGTCGGCCTGGTGACGCTTTCCGGCGGCCAGCGTCCGGCTGTTCGTGTCAAACTTAACGCCCAGGCGATTGCCGCCCTCGGCCTGACCAGCGAAACCGTGCGCACCGCTATTACCGGCGCTAACGTTAACTCGGCAAAAGGTAGCCTCGACGGCCCTTCCCGTGCGGTCACACTTTCCGCGAACGACCAGATGCAATCCGCCGAAGAGTATCGCCAGCTGATCATCGCCTACCAGAACGGCGCGCCGATTCGTCTGGGCGATGTCGCAACCGTAGAGCAAGGAGCAGAAAACAGCTGGCTCGGCGCGTGGGCGAACAAAGAACAGGCCATTGTGATGAATGTTCAGCGCCAGCCCGGTGCTAACATTATCTCCACCGCCGACAGCATCCGGCAGATGCTGCCACAGCTCACCGAGAGTCTGCCGAAATCGGTGAAGGTGACAGTACTTTCTGACCGTACCACCAATATTCGCGCATCCGTCGATGATACTCAGTTTGAATTGATGATGGCTATCGCGCTGGTAGTCATGATTATCTACCTGTTTTTGCGTAATATTCCGGCGACCATCATTCCCGGCGTCGCAGTGCCGCTGTCGTTAATCGGCACCTTCGCGGTCATGGTGTTTCTCGATTTTTCAATCAATAACCTGACGCTGATGGCGTTAACTATCGCCACCGGATTTGTGGTCGATGACGCCATCGTGGTGATCGAAAACATTTCCCGCTATATCGAAAAAGGCGAAAAACCGCTGGCGGCGGCGCTCAAGGGCGCGGGTGAAATCGGCTTTACCATTATCTCGCTGACCTTCTCACTGATTGCGGTGTTGATCCCACTGCTGTTTATGGGCGATATCGTCGGGCGACTGTTCCGCGAATTTGCTATTACTCTGGCAGTCGCGATTTTGATCTCAGCCGTGGTGTCGCTGACCCTGACACCGATGATGTGTGCGCGGATGCTCAGCCAGGAGTCGCTGCGTAAACAGAACCGCTTCTCCCGCGCCTCGGAAAAAATGTTCGACAGGATAATCGCCGCCTATGGTCAGGGACTTGCGAAAGTGCTGAATCATCCGTGGCTGACCTTAAGCGTGGCGCTCAGCACGCTGCTGCTTAGCGTGCTGTTGTGGGTGTTCATTCCGAAAGGTTTCTTCCCGTTACAGGACAACGGCATTATTCAGGGCACTTTGCAGGCACCGCAATCCAGCTCCTTTACCAATATGGCCCAGCGGCAACGCCAGGTCGCGGATGTGATTTTGCAAGATCCGGCGGTGCAAAGTCTGACCTCATTTGTTGGCGTTGATGGCACTAACCCGTCGCTGAACAGTGCGCGTTTGCAGATCAACCTCAAACCGTTGGATGAACGTGATGATCGGGTGCAAAAAGTCATCGCCCGTCTGCAAACGGCGGTGGATAAAGTGCCGGGCGTCGATCTCTTCCTGCAACCAACGCAGGACCTGACCATCGATACTCAGGTCAGCCGCACCCAGTACCAGTTTACCTTGCAGGCCACGTCACTGGATGCGCTCAGTACCTGGGTGCCACAGTTGATGGAAAAACTCCAGCAACTGCCACAGCTTTCTGATGTCTCCAGCGACTGGCAGGACCAAGGGCTGGTGGCGTATGTCAATGTTGATCGCGACAGCGCCAGCCGTCTGGGGATCAGCATGGCGGATGTCGATAACGCCCTGTACAACGCGTTTGGTCAGCGGCTGATTTCCACTATTTATACTCAGGCTAACCAGTATCGCGTGGTGCTGGAACACAACACCGAAAATACCCCAGGCCTCGCGGCGCTGGATACCATTCGCCTGACCAGCAGCGACGGCGGCGTGGTGCCGCTAAGCTCAATTGCCAAAATTGAGCAGCGTTTTGCGCCGCTCTCCATCAACCATCTGGATCAGTTTCCGGTAACGACTATCTCCTTTAACGTGCCGGATAACTATTCGCTGGGCGATGCGGTGCAGGCGATTATGGACACCGAAAAGACGCTGAATCTGCCGGTGGATATCACCACGCAGTTCCAGGGCAGCACCCTCGCTTTCCAGTCGGCGCTGGGCAGCACTGTCTGGCTGATTGTCGCGGCGGTGGTGGCGATGTATATCGTGCTCGGCATTCTGTACGAGAGCTTTATTCACCCGATCACCATTCTCTCGACGCTACCCACGGCAGGTGTTGGCGCACTGCTGGCGTTAATGATTGCCGGTAGCGAACTGGATGTAATCGCCATTATCGGCATTATTTTGCTGATTGGTATCGTGAAGAAGAACGCCATCATGATGATCGACTTCGCGCTGGCTGCTGAGCGCGAGCAAGGCATGTCGCCACGCGATGCAATCTACCAGGCTTGTCTGTTGCGTTTTCGTCCGATCCTGATGACCACCCTGGCGGCTCTGCTTGGCGCGCTGCCGCTGATGTTGAGTACCGGGGTCGGCGCGGAACTGCGTCGTCCGTTAGGTATCGGCATGGTCGGCGGTCTGATTGTCAGCCAGGTGCTGACTCTGTTTACCACGCCAGTGATTTATCTGCTATTCGACCGCCTGGCATTGTGGACCAAAAGCCGCTTTGCCCGTCATGAAGAGGAGGCGTAAGTGAAGTTTTTTGCCCTCTTCATTTACCGCCCGGTGGCGACGATTTTACTGTCGGTCGCCATTACCCTGTGCGGCATACTGGGCTTCCGTATGCTGCCGGTCGCCCCGCTGCCACAGGTCGATTTTCCGGTGATTATGGTCAGCGCCTCGCTGCCCGGTGCGTCACCAGAAACAATGGCGTCTTCCGTTGCCACGCCGCTGGAACGTTCGCTTGGGCGCATTGCCGGGGTCAGTGAAATGACCTCCAGCAGTTCGCTCGGCAGCACGCGCATTATTTTGCAGTTTGATTTTGACCGCGATATCAACGGCGCAGCGCGCGATGTGCAAGCGGCGATCAACGCCGCGCAAAGTTTGCTGCCCAGCGGGATGCCAAGCCGTCCGACCTATCGCAAAGCGAACCCGTCGGATGCGCCAATAATGATCCTGACGCTGACGTCCGATACTTATTCGCAGGGTGAGCTGTACGATTTCGCCTCGACGCAGTTGGCTCCGACGATTTCGCAAATCGACGGTGTCGGTGATGTCGATGTTGGCGGCAGCTCGCTGCCCGCCGTACGCGTCGGGCTGAATCCGCAGGCGCTGTTTAATCAGGGCGTGTCGCTGGACGATGTGCGCAGCGCCATCAGCAATGCCAACGTGCGTAAACCGCAGGGGGCGCTGGAAGATGATACCCATCGCTGGCAGATCCAGACCAACGATGAGCTAAAAACCGCCGCTGAATATCAGCCGTTGATTATTCATTACAACAACGGCGGCGCGGTTCGTCTGGGTGATGTGGCGACGGTGACCGACTCGGTGCAGGATGTGCGCAACGCCGGGATGACCAACGCCAAACCGGCTATTTTGCTGATGATCCGCAAGCTGCCGGAAGCCAATATTATCCAGACGGTTGACAGCATCCGGGCAAAATTACCGGAGTTGCAGGAAACCATTCCGGCGGCAATTGATCTGCAAATTGCCCAGGATCGCTCCCCCACCATTCGCGCCTCGCTGGAAGAAGTCGAGCAAACGCTGATTATCTCGGTGGCGCTGGTCATTCTGGTGGTGTTTTTATTCCTGCGCTCGGGTCGCGCCACTATTATTCCCGCCGTTGCGGTGCCGGTTTCGCTGATTGGTACGTTTGCGGCGATGTACCTGTGCGGTTTCAGTCTCAATAACCTTTCGTTAATGGCGCTCACCATTGCTACTGGTTTCGTAGTGGATGACGCCATCGTGGTGCTGGAAAACATTGCCCGTCATCTGGAAGCGGGGATGAAACCGCTACAGGCCGCGCTGCAAGGCACCCGTGAAGTCGGATTTACGGTGCTGTCGATGAGTCTGTCACTAGTAGCGGTGTTCCTGCCGCTGCTGTTGATGGGCGGATTGCCGGGCCGACTGTTACGCGAATTTGCCGTGACGCTTTCTGTCGCCATTGGTATTTCGTTGCTGGTTTCCCTGACGCTAACGCCGATGATGTGTGGCTGGATGCTGAAAGCCAGCAAGCCGCGCGAGCAAAAGCGACTGCGTGGTTTTGGTCGCATGTTGGTAGCCCTGCAACAAGGCTATGGCAAGTCGCTGAAATGGGTGCTCAATCATACCCGTCTGGTGGGCGTGGTGCTGCTTGGCACCATTGCGCTGAATATCTGGCTATATATCTCGATCCCGAAAACCTTCTTCCCGGAGCAGGACACCGGCGTGTTGATGGGCGGGATACAGGCGGATCAGAGTATTTCGTTTCAGGCGATGCGCGGTAAGTTGCAGGATTTTATGAAAATTATCCGTGACGATCCGGCGGTGGATAATGTCACCGGCTTTACCGGCGGTTCGCGGGTGAACAGTGGGATGATGTTTATCACCCTCAAGCCACGCGACGAACGCAGCGAAACGGCGCAGCAAATTATCGACCGTCTGCGCGTAAAACTGGCGAAAGAACCGGGGGCGAATCTGTTCCTGATGGCGGTACAGGATATTCGCGTTGGTGGGCGTCAGTCGAACGCCAGCTACCAGTACACGTTGTTATCCGACGACCTGGCGGCACTGCGCGAATGGGAGCCGAAAATCCGCAAAAAACTGGCGACGTTGCCGGAACTGGCGGACGTGAACTCCGATCAGCAGGATAACGGCGCGGAGATGAATCTGGTTTACGACCGCGACACCATGGCACGGCTGGGAATCGATGTACAGGCCGCCAACAGCCTGTTAAATAACGCCTTCGGTCAGCGGCAGATCTCGACCATTTACCAGCCGATGAACCAGTATAAAGTGGTGATGGAAGTGGATCCGCGCTATACCCAGGACATCAGCGCGCTGGAAAAAATGTTCGTTATCAATAACGAAGGAAAAGCGATCCCGCTGTCGTATTTCGCTAAATGGCAACCGGCGAATGCTCCGCTGTCGGTGAATCATCAGGGATTATCGGCGGCCTCGACCATTTCGTTTAACCTGCCGACCGGGAAATCGCTCTCGGACGCCAGTGCGGCGATCGATCGCGCAATGACCCAGCTTGGCGTGCCTTCGACGGTGCGCGGTAGTTTTGCCGGCACGGCGCAGGTGTTCCAGGAGACGATGAACTCGCAGGTGATCCTGATTATCGCCGCCATCGCCACGGTGTATATCGTGCTGGGTATCCTTTACGAGAGTTACGTACATCCGCTGACGATTCTCTCCACCCTGCCCTCGGCGGGCGTTGGAGCGCTGTTGGCGCTGGAGCTGTTCAATGCCCCGTTCAGCCTAATCGCCCTGATAGGGATCATGCTATTAATCGGCATCGTGAAGAAAAACGCCATTATGATGGTCGATTTTGCGCTCGAAGCCCAACGGCACGGTAACCTGACGCCGCAGGAAGCTATTTTCCAGGCCTGTCTGCTGCGTTTTCGCCCGATTATGATGACTACCCTGGCGGCGCTGTTTGGCGCGCTGCCGCTGGTATTGTCGGGCGGCGACGGCTCGGAACTGCGGCAACCCCTGGGGATCACCATTGTCGGCGGACTGGTAATGAGCCAGCTTCTGACGCTGTATACCACGCCGGTGGTGTATCTCTTTTTCGACCGTCTACGGCTGCGTTTTTCGCGTAAACCTAAACAAACGGTAACCGAGTAAATGACAGATCTTCCCGACAGCACCCGCTGGCAATTGTGGATTGTGGCTTTCGGCTTCTTTATGCAGTCGCTGGACACCACCATCGTCAACACCGCGCTACCCTCAATGGCGCAAAGCCTCGGGGAAAGTCCGTTGCATATGCACATGGTCATTGTCTCTTATGTACTGACCGTGGCGGTGATGTTGCCTGCCAGCGGCTGGCTGGCGGACAAAGTCGGCGTGCGCAATATTTTCTTTACCGCCATCGTGCTGTTTACCCTCGGTTCACTGTTTTGCGCGCTTTCCGGCACGCTGAACGAACTGTTGCTGGCACGCGCGTTACAGGGCGTTGGCGGTGCGATGATGGTGCCGGTCGGCAGATTGACGGTGATGAAAATCGTACCGCGCGAGCAATATATGGCGGCGATGACCTTTGTCACACTGCCCGGTCAGGTCGGTCCGCTGCTGGGTCCGGCGCTCGGCGGTCTGCTGGTGGAGTACGCATCGTGGCACTGGATCTTTTTGATCAACATTCCGGTGGGGATTATCGGTGCGATCGCAACACTAATGTTGATGCCGAACTACACCATGCAGACGCGGCGCTTCGATCTCTCCGGCTTTTTATTGCTGGCGGTTGGCATGGCGGTATTAACCCTGGCGCTGGATGGCAGTAAAGGTACAGGTTTATCGCCGCTGGCGATTGCTGGCCTGGTCGCAGTTGGCGTGGTAGCACTGGTGCTTTATTTGCTGCACGCCAGAAATAACAACCGCGCCCTGTTCAGTCTGAAACTGTTCCGTACTCGTACCTTTTCGCTGGGCCTGGCGGGGAGCTTTGCCGGACGTATTGGCAGTGGCATGTTGCCCTTTATGACACCGGTTTTCCTGCAAATTGGCCTCGGTTTCTCGCCGTTTCATGCCGGACTGATGATGATCCCGATGGTACTCGGCAGCATGGGAATGAAGCGAATTGTGGTACAGGTGGTGAATCGCTTTGGTTATCGTCGGGTACTGGTAGCGACCACGCTGGGTCTGTCGCTGGTCACCCTGTTGTTTATGACTACCGCCCTGCTGGGCTGGTACTACGTTTTGCCGTTCGTCCTGTTTTTACAAGGAATGGTCAACTCAACGCGTTTCTCCTCCATGAACACCCTGACGCTGAAAGATCTCCCGGACAATCTGGCGAGCAGCGGAAACAGCCTGCTGTCGATGATTATGCAATTGTCGATGAGTATCGGCGTCACTATCGCCGGGCTGTTGCTGGGACTTTTTGGTTCACAGCATGTCAGCGTCGACAGCGGCACCACACAAACCGTCTTTATGTACACCTGGCTTAGCATGGCGTTTATCATCGCCCTTCCGGCGTTCATCTTTGCCAGAGTGCCGAACGATACGCATCAAAATGTAGCTATTTCGCGGCGAAAAAGGAGCGCGCAATGAAGTTCTGGCGACCCGGTATTACCGGCAAACTGTTTCTGGCGATTTTCGCCACCTGCATTGTCTTGCTGATCAGTATGCACTGGGCGGTGCGTATCAGTTTTGAGCGTGGCTTTATTGATTACATCAAACATGGCAATGAACAGCGATTACAGCTGTTAAGTGATGCGCTTGGCGAGCAGTATGCACAGCATGGCAACTGGCGCTTCCTGCGCAACAATGATCGCTTTGTCTTTCAGATCCTGCGTTCATTTGAACACGATAATTCGGAAGATAAACCCGGCCCGGGTATGCCGCCGCACGGCTGGCGTACTCAGTTCTGGGTGATCGATCAAAACAACAAAGTGCTGGTTGGTCCGCGAGCGCCGATTCCACCTGACGGTACACGGCGACCCATTCTGGTCAACGGTGCGGAAGTGGGTGCGGTGATTGCCTCCCCTGTTGAGCGGTTAACGCGCAATACTGATATCAATTTCGATAAACAACAGCGGCAAACCAGCTGGTTGATTGTCGCTCTGGCAACGTTACTCGCGGCACTCGCTACTTTTCTGCTGGCGCGTGGTTTGCTGGCACCGGTAAAACGGCTGGTGGACGGCACGCACAAACTGGCGGCGGGCGATTTCACTACCCGCGTAACGCCCACCAGTGAAGATGAACTGGGCAAACTGGCGCAAGACTTCAACCAGCTTGCCAGCACGCTGGAGAAAAACCAGCAAATGCGGCGCGATTTTATGGCCGATATTTCTCACGAACTGCGTACGCCATTAGCGGTGCTGCGCGGTGAACTGGAAGCCATTCAGGATGGCGTGCGTAAATTCACGCCGGAGACGGTGGCGTCTTTACAGGCGGAGGTCGGTACACTGACCAAACTGGTTGACGATCTCCATCAGTTGTCGATGTCTGATGAAGGCGCTCTCGCCTATCAAAAAGCACCGGTAGATTTGATCCCACTGCTGGAAGTGGCGGGAGGCGCATTTCGCGAACGATTCGCCAGCCGTGGCCTGAAACTGCAATTTTCCCTGCCAGACAGTATTACCGTATTTGGCGATCGCGACCGTTTAATGCAGTTATTCAATAACTTACTTGAAAACAGCCTGCGCTACACTGACAGCGGCGGCAGCCTGAAAATCTCTGCCGAGCAACACGACAAAACGGTGCGCCTGACCTTTGCCGACAGTGCGCCAGGTGTCAGTGACGATCAGCTACAAAAATTGTTTGAACGTTTTTATCGCACCGAAGGTTCCCGCAACCGTGCCAGCGGCGGTTCCGGGCTGGGGCTGGCGATTTGCCTGAACATTGTTGAAGCACATAATGGCCGCATTATTGCTGCCCATTCGCCTTTTGGCGGGGTAAGCATTACAGTAGAGTTACCGCTGGAACGGGATTTACAGAGAGAAGTATGACCGAGTTACCAATCGACGAAAACACACCGCGTATTTTGATCGTGGAAGATGAACCGAAGCTGGGACAGTTGCTCATTGATTATCTGCGTGCTGCGAGCTATGCGCCGACGCTTATCAGCCACGGCGATCAGGTACTGTCGTACGTGCGCCAGACGCCGCCGGATCTGATCCTGTTGGATCTGATGCTCCCTGGCACCGATGGCCTGACGCTGTGCCGGGAAATTCGTCGTTTTTCTGACATTCCTATCGTGATGGTGACAGCAAAAATCGAAGAGATCGACCGCCTGCTAGGGCTGGAGATTGGCGCAGATGACTACATTTGCAAGCCGTACAGCCCACGGGAAGTGGTAGCGCGTGTCAAAACCATTTTGCGCCGTTGCAAACCGCAGCGCGAGTTGCAGCAACAGGATGCTGAAAGCCCGTTGATTATCGACGAAGGTCGTTTTCAGGCTTCATGGCGCGGTAAAATGCTTGACCTGACGCCTGCGGAATTTCGTCTGCTGAAAACGCTCTCTCATGAACCAGGAAAAGTGTTCTCCCGCGAGCAATTGCTCAATCATCTTTATGACGACTACCGCGTAGTAACCGACCGCACCATCGACAGCCACATTAAAAACCTGCGCCGCAAGCTGGAATCTCTCGACGCCGAACAGTCATTTATCCGCGCCGTTTACGGCGTTGGTTACCGCTGGGAAGCCGACGCCTGCCGCATCGTTTAGTTTTAGCGACATTACTTTGTTAGCCGGAGATGGCGTTCAGACCAGATCCGGCAACATTATCCCACGCATGGTCAGCAAACTGACATTATCTCTCCGCCCTGGCAGGCATCAGAAAATCGCTCATACTTTAATCGGTAAACAGCACCTTTAGATGCTGTTTTCGATACGCAATTTCAATCAAGGAGTCATTATGGCTGGTTGGTTTGAACTCAGTAAGAGCAGTGATAATCAGTTCCGGTTTGTGCTAAAAGCGGGCAATGGTGAGACTATCCTCACCAGCGAGCTGTATACTTCAAAAGCCTCTGCGGAAAAGGGCATCGCGTCGGTGCGTAGCAACAGCCCGCAAGAAGAACGCTATGAGAAAAAAACGGCAAGTAACGGCAAATTCTATTTCAATCTGAAAGCCGCCAATCATCAAATTATCGGCTCCAGCCAGATGTACGCCACCGCGCAATCTCGTGAAACCGGAATTGCCTCCGTTAAAGCCAATGGCACAAGCCAGACGGTGAAAGACAATACGTAATTACGATGCCGGGCGTGGGTTGTTGGCGTCCGGCGCTTTACCAGATCCCCCCTACAGCGCTACAATGCCCGCCCTTAAAGTGGGGGCACTCCCCTAACCGCTTCATCAGGTGAAGCGGATCTGACCTGTCATCAGAACGAGAGAATTATGTTTAAACCGGAACTCCTTTCCCCGGCGGGAACGCTGAAAAATATGCGTTACGCTTTCGCTTATGGCGCAGATGCTGTTTATGCGGGCCAGCCGCGTTACTCCCTGCGTGTGCGCAACAACGAATTTAACCACGAAAATCTTCAGCTCGGCATCAATGAAGCCAACGCGCTGGGGAAAAAGTTTTATGTCGTGGTCAACATTGCACCGCACAACGCCAAGCTGAAAACCTTTATCCGTGACCTGAAACCGGTGGTGGAGATGGGGCCGGATGCGCTGATTATGTCCGATCCGGGGCTGATTATGCTGGTGCGCGAGCACTTCCCTGAAATGCCGATCCATCTCTCGGTACAGGCTAACGCCGTGAACTGGGCGACGGTGAAATTCTGGCAGCAAATGGGCCTGACCCGCGTGATCCTCTCTCGCGAGCTGTCGCTGGAAGAGATTGAAGAGATCCGCAATCAGGTGCCGGATATGGAGATCGAGATCTTCGTTCACGGTGCGCTGTGCATGGCCTACTCCGGTCGCTGCCTGCTCTCTGGCTATATCAACAAGCGCGACCCGAACCAGGGCACCTGTACCAACGCCTGCCGCTGGGAGTACAACGTCCAGGAAGGGAAAGAAGATGACGTTGGCAACATCGTACACAAGTACGAGCCGATTCCGGTGCAAAATGTTGAGCCGACGCTGGGTATCGGCGCGCCAACCGACAAAGTCTTTATGATCGAAGAAGCCCAGCGTCCGGGCGAGTATATGACCGCGTTTGAAGATGAGCACGGCACTTACATCATGAACTCGAAAGATCTGCGTGCCATCGCCCACGTTGAACGCCTGACCAAAATGGGCGTGCATTCGCTGAAAATCGAAGGCCGTACCAAATCTTTCTACTATTGCGCACGCACCGCGCAGGTTTATCGTAAAGCTATCGATGACGCCGCTGCGGGCAAACCGTTCGATACCAGCCTGCTGGAAACTCTGGAAGGTCTGGCGCATCGTGGCTATACCGAAGGTTTCCTGCGTCGTCATACTCACGATGATTATCAGAACTACGAATACGGTTATTCAGTCTCTGACCGCCAGCAGTTTGTTGGTGAGTTTACCGGTGAGCGCAAGGGCGACCTCGCGGCGGTAGCGGTGAAAAATAAATTCTCCGTTGGCGACAGCCTTGAGCTGATGACGCCGCATGGCAACATTAACTTTACCCTTGAGCAGATGGAAAACGCCAAAGGCGAAGCAATGCCGGTCGCACCGGGCGATGGTTATACTGTGTGGATCCCGGTGCCGCAGGATCTTGAGCTAAATTACGCGCTGCTGATGCGTAATTTCTCCGGGGAAACCACGCGTAACCCCCACGGTAAGTGATTAATTTCGATTATTTTTCCCGGATGGAAAATTCTTAGAAACCGATCACATACAGCTGCATTTATTAAGGTTATCATCCGTTTCGCTGAAAAACATAACCCATAAAATGCTAGCTGTACCAGGAACCACCTCCTTAGCCTGTGTAATCTCCCTTACACGGGCTTATTTTTTACGCGTAATACAATGAAATAAAAGGATTTATTTCTGGTCACGTCCACACATTGACCACATCGACAAAAAAGCCCCTCGACTGAGGGGCTTCCTGTATGTAATTACATCCACATAATTTGCTGCCCTGACGGCAACGGGTGCGGTCTTACGGCGTGGACTTCTCCCGGCTTCACGATGTATCGCTGTACCGACTCATAAGTGATGAACGTGGCGCTGCAATTCACGTTCTGACACTGGTGATAACGCTCTTTTGTCGTGTCAGTGATATAGCGGCTTGTACGCGCATGTGCGGCATGCTGGCATAAAGGACAATGAAACATCGCGAGCACCTCTTCCGGTTTTGTTGATGGTGCCATTTTAGTTAATTTATCCTTATAAAACAAACAGATAAAACAAAAACATCACTCATCATCTTCGGTTTCGTACTCCACATCAGAAAGCCTGACCTCAAGCTCCAAGGACGTCGTGAAGCCGCTATTATTCAGAAAATGTGTCACCTTAGTGATTGTCCAGTCCTGCTCGTCTATGACGCGCTTAAAGCCTGACACTTTGACCGGCGTTTCCGTGTAAATATCTGCCCGACCAGTAGCCAGACTGATGGAGAACTCCGCTACACCCCGTTGCAGTTTATCCCACTTCGCCTGAGCGGCGCGCATGGCCTGTGCTTTCGTGGCATATACCGTGGTCAGTGCAAAAACGTTGTCAGCCTCACCGGCCATGTATTCACCTTCGCGCGCTTCCGGTACTTTTGGCGCTTTCTTCTGCGTGACTGGTTTCGCTTTCGGGTGCTCCAGTGCGCGCAGGTGTTTCTCTTTCTTTTTGCGTTTCAGTTTTACCTTCTGCTTTTGCGGCTTCGGGTCTTTGGTGTGTAACCACTTTGCCGTTACGCCTGTGTAGGCTCCGCGGTCAGCAATCGCAAAATGATGACGGTCGCCGTCGCTGCGGGTGATGGTAATCTGCGGGATTTTTTTACCGCTGGCCGTCACCCCCTGCCCCGCTTTGAGAAACAGCAGTTTTCCCATTTTTACCGACACCTCACCGCCGTTGCGTTCTGCAAGACGGGTCAGGAATTTCGCATCAGACTCCTGCGACTGGTCGATGTGCGGGATTTTAATTCCGGCCAGTGACGGCGCGACACTGGCTTCCAGCCTGTTACGGGAGGCTATCGCTTCAACAATCGCACCGAGCGTGGTGTAATGCCAGGAGCCTTCCCGGCGGGAATTGAGCGTCCCGCGAAAATCTGCACTCCGGGCGCGGATGGTGACCACATCCGGTGCGCCCCGGTGTTCAACCTCATCAACGGTAAATTTCCCTTTGCATACCAGGGCAAAACCTTTCCAGCCGATATACACCGTCAGGACAGCGCCACGAACCGGCAGCCCGACCTGCCCGTCGGCATCGTTCAGTTCAATATCAAGCTGGTCAGCCTCAAAGCCCCGGTTATCCGTCAGGGTCATGCTCATCAGACGGTCGCTGATATTGCCGGTAATATCCCTGCTGTCGAGCATCAGCATGTAATCCGGCGTCAGCGTACTGCCTGCATCAAATGTCAGTGCATCCAGCATTATCCCGCCCCCGTCATACCCGTGAATCTGGTCGCCATACTGCCAGCTTTACCGATGAGCGATTCCGCCTGTTTACCGATATCGCCATAAAGCGCGGCCAGTGATTCATCAACGCGGGTGAGCGACAGCGTAAAATCAATTTTTCGGGGTGTGCCGTCTGCAAAGAAAATACTCCCTGTTTCACTCACCTTACTGATGACATACATGCCGTAAATCATGCCGGTGCCATCCAGCAACGGCCACGCCCGACCTTCCTCTGCCATCAGCCTGAGCGTGGTCATCGTCAGCTTGCCGCCGGTCAGTTCGGGATAAAGCACACCGGCCAGCGTGATGTTTTCCTCACCCACACCGAGAAACTGAAAGGCATCCCGTTTGCCGATACGGGAATTTGACGGCCAGCGATAATCTGATTCACGCTGCATGGTCTGGTGTGGCAGCGTCTGGCGCATAAAAACAAACATACCTAACGCGAGCATCATTTTTCGTCACCTCCTTAACCGTCATGCATCATGCTGGCACGGGCGCGCGCACGTTTATCCCGCTCGTATTTTTCGAGCGCATCCTGTAACTGGCGGTCAAGCTGTGTCCCCGGCGCAGTACCACCCGTCAGGCTGATGTGATATTCGTTTTTACTCTGGTCTACATAAGAGCGGCCAGCCGGTGCCGTGACCGGCTGATAAGCCTGATAGCTTGCATAAGAGCTGGTCGCCGGAATATAACCACCGCTGCCATACGTGGCGGCTTGAGTTCTGGCGGCGGTCTGGTCAAGTGTGTCTGACTCTTTGTTGATAACACCGAGTTTTTCCAGTACCCAGTCAATACCACTGCGCAGTTTGTTGAACGCATTAAGCGGCAGCATCAGCGCGTCAGCCAGTGCCTGCCCGAACATGACGCCCGTGTCACGGCAACGGTTCAGGGTGTCCTGGGTGGCTTTGACCGGGGCAATCAGGTTTTTAAACCACTGCCACGCGGCCTGTAACTTTTCACCCAGCCAGTCAAACACCGGCTTCAGTGGCGTGAACAGTTCCCCCACCGGCGCAAATGCCGCTTTCAGCCCTTCAACCACACCGCCAAAGAATGCGCTGACAGGCTCCCAGTATTTACGGATAAGCAACGCCCCGGCGACAATGGCGGCCACCACGGCCACAACCGGCCAGCTAATCGCCCCGATGGCCGTCATAACAGCACTGCTAACCGTCGTGAAGATTGCCCCCATTGCGCCTGCTGCCGCGATAATGGCATTGATGCCGGTGATAACCGGCCAGGCTACAAGACCAATGGCACCGATGATGCCAATAAGCGCCAGCGCGCCACCGACAATGAGGCCGATGGTTGACGCCAGTGATTTGTTTTTCTGGATCCAGCCGTCGAGTTTTAACACATACTTTGTGGCCGTCTGAGTGAGCTTACGCAGTGCGCCTTCCTGCTGGTCAAACAGGTCAGTCCCCACTGCCTCATAAGCGGACTGAAACTCCTTAAAGTCACCGCCGAGATTGTCCTGCATGATATTTACCAGCTCTGCAGTTTTCCCGTCTGAGGCTTTAAACGCAGCGGTCAGTTTGTCCAGCTTTCCGGTTGAGGCGGCAGTCATCAGCACGGCGGCGGCTAAACTGGCCTCCTCCCCGAAAATGGTTTTCATGTATTCAGCCTGCTGGGCAGTACCGAGCCGGTTTTTCTCAAAACTGGCCTGCATTTCTTTCAGAATGGTAAATACTGGTCGGGTGTTTCCCTTACTGTCTGAGGTTTTCACACCAAGCTCTTTGAGTGCATCCCATGCTTTTCCTGTCGGTGCCTGCAGGCGGCTTAACACGGCACGGCTTCCCGTCCCCGCCATTGAGCCTGTGATTTTTGCATCATGCAGCGCCCCGACCATTGCGGCGGTTTCTTCAATGCTGACACCGGCATTTTTTGCCACAGGTGCGGCATAGGTCAGCGCATCGCTCATGCCGTCAAAATCGGCGGCGGTTTTGTTCATCGTCATGGAGAGAACATCCCCGATATGAGCGACCTTATCGTTTGAAAGCTGAAAGGCAGATTTCATCCCCATCAGCAGGGCGGCGTTTTCTTCCATCGTGCGGCGGTTCGCCAGCGCCATATTCAGTGTAACCGGCGTTGCCGCCTGAATGGCATCAACATCCCCACCGGCTTTCGCAATGATAATCTGCGCACCGGCTGCATCATCTGCCGAGGCTGCGGTATTGTCGCCGAGCTGGCGCGCCTGTTTGCGTAATGCGGCCATTTCGGTGGAGTCTTTTGCCACTCCGAGCACAGCCTGTAATTCTGAGTTTTTCTGCGCAAACTCATAACCGGGCATCAGCAGCTTAACTCCGGCCATCGTTCCCGCAGCAGCAATCCCCACACCGGCAGCGCCCACTGAGGCCATATTTCCGGCCAGTTCCTTTCCTGCCTGATAACGCTGTTTGACTGCGTTAAGTTTTGCCTGTTGTGCACTGACACGCGCCAGCGCGTCACGCTGACGGTTAAGCTGTGCGGTGGTTTCACTGATACGGTTTTTCAGTCCCTGCTCATCATGTGCAAGATTGCGGGTATTAATTCCCACAACGGCCAGTTCCCGCTGCTGGCGTTTAACGGAATCCGTCAGGCGGTTATATTTCGCCTGTAAGTCCTCCGCCGCACGCTTTGCGGATTCCAGCACTTTCGCCTGAGCACGGGTCGGTCGTTCGGTATTTTTAAACTGTGTGGCAAGGGCTTCGGCTTCCTGCCGCGCCTTTTCAAGTGCATGACCAGTCACGGCGAGCTGTGCACTGGTCTTGCGAAATCCCTCAATACGGGATGCCTGACCGTTCAGCTCGCGCAGTGATTTTTGTGTTTCCCGGATATCCCCCGACAGCGATTTGCTCGCTGTGCGGATGGATTTAAACGGGCGGGATGCCTGGTCAACAGCCCTGAGCAATACCTGTAATTTTACATTGTTACTCATTCGTGTTTCCGCTTCGCCGGAGCGCCTTTTCGCGCCATGTGATGAGTTCGGTCAGACTCATGGGATACAGTTCTGATGGCGGCCAGTGAAATATCACTGCCACATCTGCCATCAGGTCATCGACCGACAGATTTTTCGGAAACGTCACTGCACCGAGTTCGGCGACAAAAAACCGACCACCTTACCGGCCAGCGCCACAAGGTCAGGCAGTTCCAGCGCGGCGACCTCCTGCTCGGTCAGCATCGGTGCCGTCATGCGCGGCAGCACCTTAATCAGTGCATCGACTTCGGAGTTTGCGACCGCAGCCAGACTGACACCGCGCAGCGTCCCGGCATTAGGTTTCATCAGCGTGACCTGTTCGATAACCTGCTCACCACGCTTGACCGGATTGTCCAGGGTAATCACATTTTCTTTGTTCATGGTTTTCTCACTTCTGAATCGGGGTTAACCGGTCAGCCAGGCTGACCGGATGAAAATCACAGGCCGATATTGCGGCGGTGTTGCTCCAGCCGGTCGACGCCGTTCACCTTCTCAATCATGTTGATGGTGTCGATTTCGACCAGCTCCTTACCGTCCATCGTCAGCCGGAAATAGGTGCAGACTACGGAGATTTTCGACTCGGTGTCTTCTCCCTGTTTACCCTCGCCGGTGTCGATTTCTTTCTGACGTCCACGCATGACCACTTCAACGGCCACCGTTTCGCCGGTATCGTCGCGCTGGTAAGAGCCTGCAAAACGAATCGGTACGGCATCCACGCCGGTTGCGGCGTAAAGCTCCCAGATAACCGAATCCGGGAAGCCCCCGAGCGACCACTCCATTGACAGCGCATCGTCATCAAGGCCGAGGTCTACCGGTGCGCTTCCGTTCATCCCCGCACCGCGATAGTTTTCGAGTTTACGGGTCAGTTTTGGCAGCGTGACGGACTTTGCAACGCCCTGATAGCTGTAGCCGTTCAGAAAGACGTTCATTAACTTGAGTTTGCGCGGCATTGCCATCGGTCAGGCTCCTTAATTGCTGTTAACCGAGGTGACCAGATTTGCCAGGTATTTATCGGTAATACGCTGGCGCAGGGTCAGGTTTTCAAGAGGAGGCACCGGTGTATAGTCGTAGTCGATATACAGTTTTCCGGCCTTGAGGGTTTCCGCATCGTTGGATTCTTCGCTGAACCAGCAGATCGCATCCACGATATAGCCGTTTGTTTTCAGCTCACGGAATTTGGCATTGATGCCGTCAACGATGTCGCGAATCAGCGTTGCGGTGATGGGCTTGTCCACCGCCCACATGTGCGCCTCAGCCATCGTGTCGGCCAGCACCTGCGCGGTGCGGGTGTAGTTTTCAAAGAGGAACAGCGGGTCATCAGAGCAGGTACGGTTACCCCAGAATCGGAAACCGTCGCGGCGAATCAGCGTAGTGACGCCTGACTCGTTAAGCAGGTCAGCATCGGTGCCGGACTCCTGCAAATCCCAGAATACAGATGCGCTGATGCCGGTAACACCGTTTACCCCGACGTTGGACAGCGTTTTATGCCAGCCCTGCTCCTGGTCGATTTTAGCGCGAAGACCCAGCGCACGGGCGGTGGCATACGCGGTGGCGGTGGTACTGGTGACCGTATCCCATGCGAGGAAATCCGGCCAGATGACCATCAGCTCACGCTGGCTGAAATTCTGGCGGTAGGCTTTCACCTCGGAAATGGTCTTACAGCCCCATGCGCTGATATATCCGAAAGCGCGCAGCTTCTGACAGACGGATGCCAGTGCAACAGCCACCTCTTTGGTATCCAGTCCCGGCACACCGAGAATACGCGGTTTAACACCGGTTACCGACTCCGCCGCCAGCAGGGCTTTCAGTCCGGTGTACTGACCGTTTTCGTCGGTGGTGCCGATGATATTGGAAACGGTCTGCGCGAGTTTCGTTTCTTCGTCGTCGCCGGTGCCATCTTCCACGCGCACAACAACGGTGACCGGTTTTGACTGGTCAGCGATGGCCTGCAACGACGCCGCCAGCGTGCCTTTTTTACCAGCCTTTGCAATTGCGCTCTGCACATTGGTAATCAGCACCGGTTTATTGAGGGGGAAGGTTTCCGCATCCGCATCGCTGGCCGTGCAGACCATGCCGACAATGGCGGTGGATACAGTGGAAATGACGCGGGTGCCGTCGTTAATCTCCAGCACCTGCACGCCATGATGATAGTCGCTCATCCGTTTAACTCCGTGGTTAATGGGTGCAATTATTTTCTGTTGTGCAGAGCATGAGACGCTATTTGACCTGGCTGGTCAGTGGATGAAACAACAGATAAAGAAAATGCGGGCAATTCGCCCGCCTGTCCTGATTTGTACACACTCATTTTCCGACTGACAATTTACATAACCCAAATGCTATCAAATCTGACAGTCTGCTTTGAGCGAAAAGTGGACATTAGAGTTACAAAAGCAAGTTTAAATCATCCAAAATATTACAATGTCCTTATCTATCTGATATCGTTATGATAAAAAGCTCCTGAATATAATCGATAGTAGGTGGTTATTTCCATGAAATCAATTTTAGAGGTTTTTACTCAAGGAAATACTAAAGAAAAACTGGCTGTTATCGCCGATCTCACAACCATTGCGGGAATATCGATTGCAACTATTATTGCTGGTTTGTTAACCCTAGTTGCAAAAACAGATAAACTAGATGTTGGAAATCTGTTTGGAGTTGTCATAATATCTCTGCTCGGATTGGCTGGTGTTTGCTGTTTTGTGGCCTTATTTATTTGGGTTATAACCCAAATGTCTAAACCATGGGGAACACCTCGGGGGGTTCAGCCCTTAGTTAAGTGTGCTATTTCCCTTATCTTTATCTGTATGTTTTTACTGGCTGTCTTTACATTTTATGAGTTTATTTCTTCGATGAGCATACGCTATTGAATATAAAATCAGCCCCCATAACTTAAAAGAGACCTTCTATATCGACTTCAATGCCCAAATAACGGACTGTGCTTTCCAGTTTCTTATGGCCCAACAGAAGTTGGATCACCCGGAGACTCTTGGTTTTCTTGTAGATTAAGTAAGGTTTTGTTCTTCTCATGGAATGTGTGCTGTACAGCGAATCTTCGAGACCAAGCTTTTCTACCCACCCATGAAAAATTCGGTTGTATTGCCGGGTTGATATATGGTGGTTAGTTCCGACCCGAGAGCGGAACAGGAAGCCTTTACTATGCAAGTTGCCGAGCTTTATCAATGCAGTAACCGCTTCCCTTGTCCCTTTGGTTATCTCAAATTGGACAGGGCTGCCGGTTTTCTGTTGCAACACCGTTGCTCTGCTTGAGACAGAACTGCCATATGCAGCATCTGATACTTTGAGTTTGACCAAATCACAGCCCCGTAGCTTAGTGTCCAAAGCCATGTTGAACAGAGCTAGATCGCGTGTTTTACCTTCCAACTCAAGTCTAATCCGGATCCCCCAGATATGAGATATCTGAAGTGGCCTTTTTTGACCGATGGTACGGTCTTTATTCCACGGTGACGTTTTCATATTCAAATCTCCTGCAATGTGGGAGATTTGAGTATGGTTGTCTCTCAAGAGCGAAAATAAGTCAACTATCACTAGTTGTTGCGCATGTACGTATTCTGTCAATTAATTATTGACAATCATCAATTCTGGAATGATCAAAATCATCATATCGAATTATAGTCTGGTTGACTGTATCTATTGTTGGTGTCATTTCTGTTATAATATCCTGATAACCTAAAGAGTTAAATACATTTACTAAGGCCTCACACCGAAGGGCCGTAGCAATTACAAAATTATAAATTGCCAGCCGTTTATTTTCTTGTTTAACTGCAAGAATGAATTCGATAGCAGTATTTTCATCACTTTGGATTGCATTATATAGAGATACTATATTTACCATATCATCAGAGAATGTATGTATTGAATCACAAAGGGGAACGTAATGGGCATGATAGTGTGTTTCCCAGCCAATTAATTCAAAAAGTTTTCTGGTTCCTGGATATTCAGGTGTATTTGGCCACAATCTATTAAATAGATCAGTTAGTTCTTTTCCCATGCGAATCCTTTCATTTGCTGCTGGATTAGTCATTCCTTTGGATTTTAAACACTCCAGCCACCGTTTTCCATTACTATGAACTAATTTCTTACTAGCCTTGAGTAATGCTTGTGCATTTTCGCCATCATCTATTGCTATATAAAATTGATTGGCAGCCTGTTCTATTATAACCCTAGCTAATACTTCCGATGCTGAAAAGACTCCTATATTCAAAGAAGAGATAGCCTGATTACTAAGTTCATTCAGTACATTAAAGTACTGTAAGACCATCAATTTTTGTTCCACACCCTTTAGGTTGTCTATTTTATTTTTATGCTCCTCAAATTTTGCATGGATATATTTATTTATCGCGGCTATTTTTTTTACATCTTCGTCAAGATCAAACGGGCAACGTCCAAACAATTCTTTTTTCATATATTTCTCCTGTTGTACAAGCTTCCATAAGTTGGCAGATTATACACTGAAGATTACCTATAAATAGCTGTGCGGGATAGCAGATCAGTGCAAGAAGTACAACCAAGTGAACTGTGCGTATTCAGATACCTGGCCTAACGTTCGCGATAGCCGTCCCCTGCACAAAGCCATATATTAGATGTATTAGCTCAGACCTTATCTGACAGGTTGAGTAGGTAGAATCTAATCAAAGCTGACAGTCTGGTTTGGACTGTGAGTTCAACCGATGGATGCAACACACAGCGATCTACGGACATTACTAGCATAGCTGTGTATTAATCATCGGGGAGCAGGTCAGTCCGCTCCTAGCACAGAGCAGACTGTCAGATTAGGCTTTACTCTGTGCTATAGATACGTTAGCTCACTCCAGAGATCATACAACTTATTGCGGCATTTCCGGCCATTCAGGATTTGCAGGATCCACACGGCTGACCAGAACACTGTAGCGTTCCCATGCTTCCAGTCGTCTACGCTCCTCATCTGTTGCCATATTCAGTCTGACAGAGCGTTCCAGTGGCTGAATGATAGTTTCAGCTTCGGAAAGCAAAGCTGACTTCTGTAATTCCGCCAGTTGCAGCTGTTCGTCTGCCGTATAAATCCGCTTAATCACGGCACCATCCTTAAACATCCATTTACCTGAGTCATCAGCACGTCGGTTGGCGGTAATATCAGGAACCTCGACAACGCTAAAACCTTCAGGGTTGAGCGTTGAAGCATCTCTGGTGATGGCGACAATAATATTATTTTCATCGTAAACAATCTTTATTGTGTCTGGCTGAAAATTACTTACTTCCTCATACCAGTTTTTTCCGTCTTCGGACCATAACCAGATAACATCAAAATTCTTTGTTAGCTGATATTGGGCAACAGTTTTTGGATTACCCGCAGTAATATTTTTTAAATGCTGCATAAATTACACCTGTGCGACGTTATACCATGTGCCATTGATGTATTTTTGTATTGGTCTGAATACTGCGGGGTCATCACCATCGACTTCACCGACAATACCAAGCCCGGTAATTACGTGCCCTGCTTTCTCATACATCACCCCTTTCTGCATGGTCTGGACAACACGTGTGCCAAGTCTGATATCTCTCACATAGCGGGAATCAAAGTTACCGTAATCCGAGGGATTAACACGCCCCGTAATATTTATGGTTTTATTACTTTGAACGCTTCCGGAGACAAAGCGCATAACATGGACGCTATTAGCATAAACATCCAGATTACCATCACCATTTTGTTTAAAGCCCGTGTCATTATCACCCAAAACAATCGAATTACCGCCAAGAGCACTGGATGTTCCTATACCCAGAGCACCATTCAATTGACCACCAGATAACGGCAGTGCACCGACATCTCCCGCTGTAGGTTTTCGCGTTGTGGTATAAAACTCAGACCAGTCAGCCTCGAATCCGTAACCGTCACGAGCAGAACGATAAAAAATACCACCGTTCTTATAATTAACGCGAAACTGGGCGGCGGGACAACTTCCTTCCCCGATATTAAAATGAAGAATTAACGTTGATGCCCCACCAATAGTTGCGTTATAGGCTCCGCTACTCCAGTTCCATCCAACGGCTTTATCATTCGCAACGGTGTCTCCTGTTTTTCCTGAAGCAAATGCACCAATATTTTTCGGCGTCAGGTTAATATCTGATGTTCCATCAAACGAAACGTTATTAATTTTACGGGCTGTTTTCAGCTTTGTTGCTGTCGCCGCATTGCCGGACAGTTCACCAGAAAGGCCAGCACTGAATGTCTGTTTCGCGCCCCATGTCTGGGCTTCGTCAATGATTGGTACTCGTCTTGTTGTGATCGTGCGGCTTCCCGGATTTCCTGAAATGCGCACCATAAAAAAGCGGTAGTTGGCTTTACTTACAGTGCTGCGCCATACATGCATTGAGCGCCCCGAACCAGAATCATCACTCGGACCGACTGAGATGTTTATCAGGTTGCCATCAATGACGTCCCAGTCCATACCGTCGGGAATGTTGGTCATATTATCAAGCCGAACGGTTATCAGACTGCCCGGCACAAAATCGTAGGTCTGCCAGTCCAGACTGGATAGTTTTGCCACTGCGCCACCGATGCCCAGATTCAGAGGCAACGAAAAGGAGTTATATACTTCTCGCCATTCGGTCCATTTGCTCCCGGCATAGACGCGCTCAAAAGTGCGCCCCTGTGTGGTTTCTGATTTCCCTGTGGTTGTGTAACGCTGCCAGACAGATACACCATCAAAACGCCTGATTACTTCCAGTATTCCAAGCAGTGTCGCTCCAGCGGTATCCTGCATTGGACCGTTTGACGCCTTCCCTGTAACGCTGTAAATGCCTGGCGAAGTCAGATCATTCAAATCACCTTCGTAATAACGACATTCTGACTGATGGCCTACTCTTGACCACGGCTCCCACTGTGGGTTCTGTGCATTCCATATAGCAGAAAGGCAGCGAACATATACGTTCCCACGGCGGGTCGTATAGCGTTGCGTGCGTGAGTACCCACCACCCTCAAGAACTTCAAGGAATCCCTGACCATAACTTCCTTCTTCCGGATAGTTGCGGTCAAATGAAGCGATAGAGCCACTACTGTTTCGCCATAAACCAAGATGCTCTGCGCCTCCTAGCGTGTTCAGGTCAATAGTTGTGCTCAGGGGGCGTGTTGCAGACTGAATCTGACGCCAGTAGATCCACGGACCGTCTGAGCCATTCCAGGTGCCAGAAAGATTACGCATATAAACATTGCCAGTTCTGGTGGTATAACGCTGCATTCCGGAAAAATTACCGCCATTGAATACCTCAAGAACACCGACTGCACCGTCTTCAGGGAAATTTTTCTCCAGTGAACCGCCCCGGAAATCCTGGAGACTAAACTCCCTGAGAAAGAGGTAAACAGGATGACTAAAAATACTCGTTTTTCCCCCGAAGTCCGTCAGCGGGCGATTCGTATGGTT